>NZ_KB910516.1:4450510-4664957 GCF_000372825.1 Methylobacterium sp. 77
CGGAGACAGATCCATCACGTCCATGCTTATGCGGATTGGCATGTCGCGGCCGGTCGAGATGGCGCGCTCGCATGAAAAAAGCCGCCCCCGATAAGGGGCGGCTTTTGATGGAGCTGAAAATCCTGACACCTCGAAGACCTTGCCATCTCGACCTTGGTCGAGAGGCAGGCGAGATGCCTTATTCTACCGTGGTCGGCGCATCGCCCGTGCTGACATCGCCGGAATCCGAGGCATCCGATCCTTCGAAGCGGGGGCGACGACGACGACGCGGCTTGGGAGCGGCCGGAGATGCATCGTCCCTCGGCAGCTCACCGGCGAGGTCGCGGGTCTGTTCGGACACGTTCGGCGTCTCCACCGGACGTTCGACTACGGGAGCCGCAACGGCAGGACGAGGCACGGCCGTGATGAAAGCCGGCAGAGCGGCGACATCTTCCGACGGGCGAAGCTCGGCCTCTTCCCGTCGACGAGAGCGCCGGGGCGCTGTCTCCGACGAACGACGGCTGTCGTTCCGCGGCGAATCCTGTCGCGCGGTGTCCTGCCGCGCTACCTCGTGCCGAACCGGCTCCTGGTGACGGACCGGTTCCTGATGCCGGATCGGTTCTTGGCGAGCCGCTTCCTGACGTGACACGTCCTGCGAGGCTTGGTCCGGCCTCGGCGAAGCGTCGTTGCCCTGATACTCGGTGCGGGGATTTTCGTAGCGTGGACTGTCGTTGCGGCCCTGACCACGGTTGAGATCGGCCCGCGGCTGGTCCTGCCGGCTATAATCCTGCCGGACCTGGTCTTGCCTCGGCTGGTCTTGTCTTGCGTTTTCCTGCCGGGCGTTCTCGCCTCGGAAGGAATCCTGGCGGTTGTAATCCTGTCGGCCACCGTCATGACGGTTTCCGTCATAGCGGGACCCATCTTGGCGCGAACCGTCTTGCCGGGCGACATCCTGACGTTGGCCGTCGCGGTTGCCGTCGAACCGTTGCGGGCGGTCGTTGCGGTTCTGGAAGCGATCGCGGCGCGTGTTGCGCTGGTCGGACTGCGAGTCCTGGCGATTGTCCTGGCGGGAATCCTGCCTCGTGTCCTGACGGGAATCTTGCCGCGTATCCTGGCGGGCATCTTGCCGGGCATCTTGGCGCGGCTCGTAGGCGGGCGGCTGCGGCTGTTGGGCCGGGTCGCCGTATTCTTCATTGTAGCTGTTGCCGTAGCCGCTGGCGGCATAGCCCAGGCTCGCGCCCTGACCCTCGTCGTCGCCATCCTCATCGTCGTCGTAGCCGGTGCGGGCGTAGCCACCATTCTGCTGGCGGTTCTGCTCCTGGGCACCCGAGATGATGCGGAAATAATGCTCGCCGTGCTGGAAATAATTCTCTGCCGCCACCGGATCGCCGCTCGCTTGCGCATCACGCGCGAGCTGGGCGTATTTGTCGGCGATGTGCTGCGCGGTCCCGCGGATTTTTACATCCGGCCCATTGGACTCGTAGGAACGCGTGAGCGGATTAGGACCTTTGGGGCGGTTGCGACCGCGCATCCGTCTATTCTGGTTTGGTCTCATCGGTCTCGATTGACCCTCGTTCAAATCGGAGCGTCTGATGATGCGGCGGGGCTACGGGCAGAGGAGACTGACCCGTTCCGGGGGTCGTCCTTGGCCTCGTAAGATCCGGTCGGTGGTTCCGCGATCGATTTCGCCGTGCTTGCCGTATGTCCGGTCAACCGATTCCTGCGCTCGCATTCCGGCGCTTATCGGCTGTCTGGCACTCAGGTCACCAAGCTTCCACACGGCCTCTCGTGCGTATCAGCTCGATGGTGGGGAGATCGTCTAAAAATATCGCGGACAGAACACCGCCGATATTTCTACCTCGATCCGCCTTAACGGACCGTTCGCGACCTGACTGTGACATTAGCGGCTAGCCGAGCCTACAACAAGCTCTTTTTCAGCTCTCGCCGTCGTTGCCCATCGTCGAAAGGCCGGACAGCGTGACGACGCGGGCATGGCCGGCCAGATCCCGTCTGACAGACGTTCGGGTGAAGCCTGCCGCCCGGCCGATCGTCAGAACATCCTCGGCCTGATCATGGCCGACCTCGAAGACGAGGGCTCCTTCAGGGTCGAGCAAGGGACGACGTTCGCATGATCCGATCACCTCCGCCACGATCCGCCGATAGGCGGAGAGGCCATCCTCTCCTCCATCGAGTGCTCCGAGCGGATCGTGGCACCGGACCTCATGGGCCAATGCCGGAATCGTCCCGCTCGGAATGTAGGGCGGGTTGGAGAGGATGACGTCGAAGGGTTTGCCGAGAGCCGAGCACCAGTCTCCGGCGACGAAGGCGGCGCGCCGTCCGACACCATTGGTCCGGGCATTGGTCCGGGCGCAGGCAAGCGCTTCATGCGAGCGGTCGAGGCCAATTCCGAAGGCATGGGGCCACTCGCTGAGTAGCGAGACGAGGATGCAGCCGGACCCGGTTCCGAGGTCGAGAAGGCGAAGCGGCCGGTCTCGGGTCGGATGAAGCGCCAGCGCGGCCTCCACCACGGTCTCGGTATCGGGCCGTGGAACCAGCGTCGCCGCGTTGAGGATGAAGGGAAGACCCCAGAATTCCCATTCGCCGAGGATACGGGCCACGGGCTCTCCCGCGAGGCGCCGCCGCATCGCTTCGCCGAACCGCATGGCGCCCTGTGCGCCGATGGGCTCCGCGCCGGAGAGGACGAGCTCTGTCTGGGTGATGCCGAGGGTATGGAGGAGAAGGAACCGGGCATCGCCGGCCGCACCGTCGATCCCGGCTTCGGAGAAGGCCATGACGGCATGGCGGAGGGCCTGCGAGCGCGGCAGCAGGGGATCGATGCCGTCTCCCGTCATGCCGCCCTCCGTCATGCCGTCTCCCGCCAAACCAGGGCTTCTTTCGTCACATCAGGCCCTTTCCTGTCGCACCAGATCCTTCCCGTCACACCATGCCTTCCGCGGCCATGAGCTCCGCCTGGTGCTCGGTGATGAGGGCATCCACCAGTTCGTCGAGAGCTTCGCCCGCGAGCACCTCTTCCAGCTTGTAGAGCGTGAGGTTGATGCGGTGGTCGGTGACCCGCGCCTGCGGAAAGTTGTAGGTGCGGATACGCTCGGAACGATCGCCCGAACCGACCTGTGATTTGCGGTCGGCGGCGCGAACGGCGTCCTTGGCGGTCCGCTCGGCATCGTAGAGCTTGGCACGCAGGAGCGACATGGCGCGAGCCCGGTTCTTGTGCTGCGAGCGTTCCTCCTGGACGAAGATGACGATGCCGCTCGGCATGTGCGTGATGCGGATCGCCGATTCCGTCTTGTTCACGTGCTGGCCGCCGGCGCCCTGCGAGCGCATCGTATCGATCTTCAGATCGGCATCGTTGACGACGATATCGACCTCCTCGGCCTCGGGCAGCACCGCAACGGTGGCGGCGGAGGTGTGGATGCGCCCCTGCGCCTCGGTATCGGGGACACGCTGGACGCGGTGGGCGCCGCTCTCGAACTTGAGCTTGGCGAACACGCCCTTGCCCTTCACCTCGGCGATGACCTCGCGATAGCCGCCGACGGTGCCCTCGCTCTCGGAGATGACGTCGACCTTCCAGCCCTTCAGGTCGGCATATCTCGCGTACATGCGGAACAGGTCGCCGGCGAACAGCGCGGCTTCGTCGCCGCCGGTGCCGGCGCGGATTTCGAGGATCGCGCTCTTCTCGTCGGCGGCGTCCTTGGGCAGCAGGATGACCTGCAGCGCCTTGTGCGCGGCCTCGAGCCCCGCTTCAGCCTCGGGTTTCTCGTCGGCGGCCAGCGCCCGCATCTCGGAATCGCCGCCGGGCTCGTCGATGAGGGCCTCGATCTCGGAGAGATTCGTCGCGGCGGCGCGATAGACATGGATGGCCGCCACCACGCCATCGAGCTCGGCGAGCTCCCGGGACAGCTGGACGAAGCTGTCGGAATCGGCCGAGCCCGCGCTGAGCGTGGCGGTGACGATGTCGTGCCGCGTCAGGATGGCGTCGAGGCGGTCTGAAGGAATAGGGGTCATCGCCCGGAGGATACTCTCAACTGTGGACTATGGATGTCGCACGGACATGCGCGAAGCTCAGCGGTCGGCCATCAGCCGTCACGCTCGCTAGATAGGCACGCCGTGGGCCTTGGCGAAGGCCGTGAGGACCGGCCTCAGGGACGCGCTGTCGCTGGAGCGCTCCATCTCGGCGTCGATCAGAGCCGCGACGGCGGAGGCATCGATTCCAAGCACCATCGCCTTCACCGGACCTATGGCGGCGGGCGACATGGAGAGGTTGCGGAATCCTAATCCGATCAGCGCCATCGCTTCCAGTGGCTTTCCGCCGATCTCGCCACAGATCGTGGCTGGGCAGCCGGCGGCCGCCGCCCGTTGCGCGATGAGGCGGAACGCGCGCAGGGCCGGGACGCTGAGCGTGTCGAACCGGTTGGCGACGCGACGATTCTCGCGATCCACGGCGAACAGGAACTGCATCAGGTCGTTCGAGCCCACCGACAGGAAGTCGGCGACCTTGGCGATCTCGTCGATTTGGAACAGCAGGGACGGCACTTCGACCATCACGCCAAGGCGGCAATCGCTCGGCAGGACGTAGCCGTGCCGGCGCAGATGCGCCTTCTCGCGATCGACGATGGCTTTGGCGCGGACGAACTCGTCCACCGTCGCCACCATCGGGAACATGATTTTCAGGGGCCGTCCCGACGCGGCTCTCAGGAGCGCGCGCAGCTGCACCCGCAACAGGGCGGGGCGGTCGAGCCCGATGCGGATGGCGCGCCAGCCGAGAGCCGGGTTCTCTTCCTCGAGGGCCGGCATGTAGGGCAGGATCTTGTCGCCGCCGATATCGAGGGTGCGGATCGTCACCGGAAGGTCGCCGGTGGCGGCGAACACCGCCTCGTAGAGCGATTGCTGCTCCGCGGCCGAGGGCATCCGCTGCGCCACCATGAACTGCAGCTCGGTGCGGAACAGGCCGATGCCTTCCGCCCCGGTCTCGTGGAGATGCGTCAGGTCGACCAGCAGCCCTGCATTGAGCTGCAGGCCGATGGCGACCCCGTCCCTTGTAATGGCGGGAAGGTCGCGCAGCGCCCGATACTGTTCCTGGCGACGCGCGCGCAGGCGGACCTGCTCGGCATAGGCGGCCTCGATCTCAGGGCCGGGACGGACCTGGATCTCGCCTGTGGCGCCATCGACGATGATCGCGTCGCCCGCGTCGCAGAGCGCCGTGGCGTTGGCGATCTCGCCCACCGCCGGGATCCCCAGAGCCCGGGCGACGATGGCGATGTGGCTCGTCGGGCCGCCTTCCTCCAGAACCACGCCGCGCAGGAACGCCCGATCGTAATCGAGAAGGGCCGCCGGACCCATCGAGCGCGCGACCAGGATCGCGTTCTCCGGCAGCTCACGATGCGTGCCGTTGGTTTCCGTGCCGATGAGCGTGCGCAGCAGCCGGTTGGCGAGATCGTCGAGATCGTGCAGCCGGTCGCGGAGATAGGGATCGCTCTGCCGCATCATCCGGGCGCGGTTGTCCGACTGGACGCGCTCGACGGCGGCCTCGGCCGTGAGGCCGGAATGCACCGCCTCGCGCATCCGGCGCAGCCAGCCCTTGTCGTGGGCGAACATGCGAACGGTTTCCAGCACTTCACGGGATTCGCCGGTGCCGATGCTGTCGCCGCGCTCCACGAGATCGTCGATGGCCGAGCGGACTTCGCCGATGGCCTCTTCCAGGCGCTCGACCTCGCGCTCCAGATTCTCGGCGATGAGCTGCTTCACGATGATGCGAGGCTCGTGCAGCACCACGTGTCCGAGGCCGATGCCGTCGGCGAGCGCGACCCCGCGCTGGCTCACGGGACGCCGTGCGGCCGAGCCGGCGCCGGGCGCCAGGGATTGCAATTCGCCCGAAGCGATCATCTCGGACAGCACCATCGCCGTCGTCTGGAGCGCTTCGATCTCCTCCTCCGAATAGACCCGGTAAGTGAGGTTCTGCACCACGAGGACGCCGAGCGTGTTGCCCGCGCGCAGGAGCGGCACGCCGAGGAAGGCGTGGTAGGCCTCCTCTCCGGTCTCGGGCCGGTAGGAGAAGGACGGGTGCGACTGGGCGTCCGAGAGCGACAGAGGCTCGGCGGTCTTGGCGATGAGGCCGACGAGGCCCTCGTCCGCCCGCATGCGGGTCAGGTGGACGGCCGAGCGATTCAGTCCCTCGGTGGCGAACAACTCAAGCGTGTTGTCGTCACTGAGGACATAGACCGAGCAGACCTCGGCGATGACGTTCGCCGCGATGAGGGTGACGATGCGGTCGAGGCGTGCTTGTGGACTGACCGGCTCCGCCATCGCTTCGCGGAGGCGGCGCAGCAGCAGGCGCGGGCCTCCGGGCGCAGCAGGCATGGTCTCCTCGATCCGAATTCAATCCTTCCCCCCGCACGCGCAAGTTTCATGCGCGACGGGGAGGGTCGGGCGCTCAAGCCTGATCGAGGCCGTATAGCGAGTGGAGCGTACGAACGGCAAGCTCCGTATAGGCCGCGTCGATCAATACGGAGAACTTGATCTCCGACGTGGTGATCGCACGGATGTTGATTCCCTTCTGCGCCAGGGCCCTGAATGCCTTGGCCGCGACGCCCGCATGGCTGCGCATACCGACGCCGATGGCCGAAACCTTCACGACATCGGTGGCGCCCTCGATCTGGGCGAATTCGATGACGCTGCTCTGAGCATCGAGAATCGTCCGGGCGCGGTCGTAATCGGCCGACGGCACCGTGAAGGTCATGTCGGTGGTCGACTGGTCGCCCGACACGGTCTGGATGATCATGTCGACATTGATGTTGGCATCCGCCAGCGGCCCGAAGATCGCTGCCGCGACACCGGGACTGTCCTTGACGCGGCGAAGGGTGATCTGCGCCTCGTCCTTCGAGAAGGCGATCCCGGTGATGATCTGCTGTTCCACGATATCGTCCTCGTCGCAGATGAGGGTGCCTGTGCGGGCGTTGTCGGGCGGGTCGAAGCTTGAGCGCACCGTGGTCGGTACGCGATGGACCATGGCGAGCTCGACGGAGCGAACCTGGAGCACCTTTGCTCCGAGGGAGGCCATCTCCAGCATCTCCTCGAAGGTCACGCGCTCCATGCGCTTGGCCTTGTGCACCACGCGCGGGTCGGTGGTGTAGACGCCGTCGACGTCGGTATAGATGTCGCAGCGCTCGGCGCCGATGGCGGCGGCAATGGCCACCGCGCTGGTGTCCGAGCCGCCCCGGCCCAACGTCGTGACGCGGCCGGTCTCGGTATGGATGCCCTGGAAGCCGGCAATGACGGCGACTTCGCCGCGCTGGAAGCCGGCCTCGAGGTTCTTCGGGTCGATGGCGGCGATGCGGGCCGAGCCATGGGCGTCGGAGGTCTCGATCGGGATCTGCCAGCCCTGCCAGGAGCGGGCCTTGATCCCGTTCTTCTGGAGTGCGGCGGCAAGGAGCCCTGCGGTGACGAGTTCGCCCGAGGCGACGATGGCATCGTACTCCGCCTCGTCGTAGAGCGGATTCGCATCCTTGACCCAGGCCACGAGTTCGTTGGTCTTGCCCGACATGGCCGAGACCACGACGGCGACGTCATAGCCGGCCGCGATCTCGCGCGCGACGTGGAGAGCCACGTTGCGGATACGGTCCACGGTCGCCACCGATGTGCCGCCGAACTTCATTACCAAACGGGGCATGTCGGGTCCGCGTCGATCCATTCTGGAACCAGCCATGCGTCGGGAACCCGGCTCCTGCGGCAACGCGACGGATCCGTGTCCCGCCGCTGTACCGGCCGGTGCTTCGGCGGGTACAAGGGCACTTCGGACGTGTCAACAATCGGGCATGCGGGCGTGCTGGCCCGCATTCAGGTCGGAAGGTCAGGCGAATGAACCCAGCGGCATCCTCTTCCATCGACGCCGAGGAAGTCGCCCGCTTCGAGGGCATCGCGGCGACGTGGTGGGCCGAGGACGGGCCGATGAAGGTGCTTCACCGATTCAACCCGGTGCGCCTCGCCTATATCCGCGATGCGATCTGCGCCCGCTTCGATCGCGACCCGCGCACGCCCTATCCCTTGAAGGGTCTGACCATCGTCGATGTCGGCTGCGGCGGCGGCGTCCTGTCCGAGCCGCTGGCACGACTCGGCGCCAGCGTCACCGGGCTCGATCCGGCGCCGACCAACATCGCCGTGGCCCGTGCGCATGCGGATGCCGAAGGCGTGGCCGTGGATTACCGCTCGCAGACCATCGAGGAGGTGGTGGCGGCGGGCGAGCGCTTCGACGTGGTCCTGATCATGGAGGTGGTGGAACACGTGGTCGACATGCCGGCCTTCGTCGCCAGCGCCTGCCAGGCGGTGAAGCCCGGCGGCCTCCTGTTCGCCGCCACCCTCAACCGCACCCTGCGCTCCTTCGCCCTCGCCATTGTCGGGGCGGAATACGTGCTCGGGTGGCTGCCGCGCGGAACACATGACTGGGACAAGTTCGTGAAGCCGGAGGAATTGTCCCGCGCCATCGCGCGCGGCGGGCTCTCCGTCACCGATACGACCGGCGTCGTGTTCAACCCCCTCGACGGCTCCTGGCGGGCGAGCCGCGACACGGCAGTGAACTACATGGTCGCGGCGGCGCGTCCGGCCTGAACCGGGCCTCTGCCTCCTCGTTGACGATGCGAATCGACGAGGAGACGTCATGCTCGAGAAGCTTCCGCACGCTGTCGGCGCGGCCCTGTCGGGCCTGAAGGCCGGTCTCGACAGAACCGCCTATCACCAGGATTTCGGGTCTTTGCCCGAGACGATCTCGCTGACGAGCGCGGCCTTCGCCGATGGGGCGAGCCTGCCGGCGCGGGTCACCGCCGATGGGCCGGGCGTCTCGCCGCCGCTGGCATGGAGCGGCCTGCCGGCCGGCACAAGCCATGTGGTTCTTCTGGTCGAGGATGCCGGCAGCCCGACACCGAAGCCCCTGGTCCATCTCATTGCCTGGAACCTTGCGGCGGGCGATACCCTCGGCGAGGGCGATGTCGCGAGCCCCGCCGGAGAGGGGCGGCGTCACGATCTCGGGCGGAACAGTTTCCTCAAGGATCAGTGGCTGCCGCCCGATCCGCCCACGGGACACGGGCCGCATGCCTACCTGTTCCAGATCTACGCCCTGAATGCTCCGCTCGACCTGCCCGCGAGTCCGGGACGCGCCGCGCTCATCGAGGCCATGGCTGGTCGGGTTCTCGCCAAGGGCTGCCTGACCGGGCTCTACGAGCGACGCTGACGACGAAGGCTTGCGCCGCTGCCGCCAATCGGTGCAAGCGCGCGTCATCGAGAGATGCTGCGTTTTCAAAGAGGGATCGGCATGAAGGCTTTGCTCTGCACCAGGCTCGGCGGTCCCGAGGATCTCGCGATCGTCGACCTGCCCGATCCGGTGCCCGGTCCCGGCGAGGCCCTGGTGCGGGTGACGCTGGCGGCGCTCAACTTCTTCGACACGCTGATCATCGCCGGGCGCTATCAGGTGAAGCCGGAACTGCCGTTCTCGCCCGGCGGCGAGGCGGTCGGGATCATCGAGGCCCTCGGGGAGGGCGCATCCGGCGTCGAAATCGGCGACCGGGTCATCGTCCACCGCACCTTCGGGACCTGCGCCGAACGCATCGCGGTCGGCGTCGCGCACCTCACCCCCGTGCCCGATGCGGTGGGCGACGAACAGGCGGCCGGGCTCACCATCACCTACGGCACCTCGCTCCATGCCCTGCGGGACCGCGCGCGGCTTCAGCCCGGCGAGACGCTGGCCGTGCTCGGCGCATCGGGCGGCGTCGGCCTCGCGGCGGTGGAACTCGGCGTGATCATGGGGGCGAGGGTGATCGCCTGCGCCTCCTCGCCGGAGAAGCTCCGGGTGGCTCAGGCGCATGGGGCTGAGATGAGCCTCGACTACGGCGAGGGCAACCTGCGCGAGGGCCTGCGGACGCTCACCGAGGGGCGCGGCGTCGACGTGATCTACGATCCGATCGGCGGTGAATACGCCGAACCGGCCCTGCGTTCGCTCGGCTGGAAGGGACGCTACCTCGTCATCGGTTTCGCTGCCGGCGAGATCCCGCGCATCCCCCTCAACCTCGCCCTCCTCAAGGGCATCGATATCCAGGGCGTGCATTGGGGCGTGTTCGTGGAGCGCGAGCCCCAGGCGCACCGGGCGAACCAGGAGCAGCTTCTCGCCTGGGTGGCGGAAGGGCGCCTGAAGGCGAAGATCCACGGCACCTTTCCGCTGGACCACTATGTCGAGGCACTCGGCATCCTCAAGCGCCGCGAGGCCGTGGGCAAGGTGCTGCTGCGGCCGTGAGGGACCTCCCCGCGAGGGGGGAGGGGCGGGTCGGGACGATCAGTGGAAATCCCGGCTGCGGTAGACGCGCCGGTCGGGCGGGGCACCGAAATCCGTCGTTTCCGGTGGGAGTTTGAGGCCGCCCTCGCGCAAGGTCCGCAACTCCTCGGTCAGGTCTCGAAACCGCTCGGCCAGGAGATGGACCACGAGGCCCGAGCGCTGGATGCGCCCGCGTACGGCGATGAAGCGCGCGCTCATGGCGATGCGCCGGTTGGCCTCGAACACCTTCTTCCAGACGATGACGTTGCAGATGCCGGTCTCGTCCTCCAGCGTCAGGAACACCACGCCCTTGGCGGTGCCGGGGCGCTGCCGGGTCAGGACGAGGCCCGCCACCGTCACGCGGGCGTTCTGGGCCAGGGCGGGATCGTGATGCGCCGCCGCCGGGATTGCACCGATGCGGGCGAGGCGGGCGCGGAAGAACGCCACCGGGTGGCCTTTGAGCGAGAGGCCGGTGGAGACGTAATCCTCCGCCACGTGCTCGGAGAGCGCCATCGCCGGCAGATCCACTGACGGTTCCGCCCGGAACAGCCCATCATCGGCGTGGAAGGCGAAGAGCGGCATCGGCGCATCGAGGAGATGGGTGCGCCGGTTGGTGGGGACGCCCCGCGCGGCACTGGCGCGCATCGAGGTGCCCTCCAATGCCCGAACCGCCCAGAGGGCGGCACGGCGGTCGAGGTCGAGGGAGCGGAAAGCGTCGGCCTCCGCCAGGCGTTCGAGGGCGTTGCGGGGAAGCGTCAGGGCGGCCTGCAGGCCCTCGACGCTGGCATAGCCGTTGCCGCGCAGGGCAACGAGCCGGGCCATGGCCGCCTTCGGCAAGCCGCTCACCTGCCGCAGGCCGATGCGGACGGCGAAGCGCCGCTCTTGCCCCGGCGGCGTCGAGGCCGGTTCCAGGGTGCAGTCCCAGGCGCTGGCATTGACGTCCGGTCCGCGCACCTCGACCCCGTGGGCGCGGGCGTCCCGCACGAGCTGGGCCGGCTGATAGAAGCCCATGGGCTGCGAATTCAGGATCGCGGCCAGGAAGACGTCCGGGTGACGGCACTTCATCCAGGCCGAGGCGTAGACCAGCAGCGCGAAGCTCGCCGCATGGCTCTCGGGAAAGCCGTAGGTGGAGAACCCTTCGATCTGCTTGAAGCAGCGCTCGGCGAAGTCGCGCGGGTAGCCCCGCCCGGCCATGCCCTCGATGAACTTGGTCTTGAAATTCACGATCTGGCCGTTGTGCCGGAAGGTCGCCATGGCCCGGCGCAAGCCGTCGGCTTCCGAGGGCGTGAAGCCGGCTGCGGTGATCGCGATCTGCATGGCGTGCTCCTGGAACAGCGGCACGCCGAAGGTCCGCTTCAGAACCTGTTCGAGTTCGTTGGCCGGACCGTGTTCGGGCGAAGGGGAGGGGAAGACGACAGGGTCTTCGCCCGAGCGCCGCCGCAGGTAGGGATGGACCATGTCGCCCTGGATCGGGCCGGGCCGCACGATGGCGACCTGGACCACGAGGTCGTAGAATTCCTTCGGCTTCAGGCGCGGCAGCATCGACATCTGCGCCCGGCTCTCGACCTGGAATACGCCGACGGAATCGGCTTTCGACAGCATCGCGTAGACGTCGGGCTGCTCGCGCGGGATTTCGGCCAGGGTCTCGTAGTCGGTGCCGTAATCCTCGCGCAGGAAATCGAGGCCACGCTTGAGGCAGGTCAGCATGCCGAGCGCCAGCACGTCGACCTTGAGCAGTCCGATCGTGTCGATGTCGTCCTTGTCCCATTCGATGAAGGTGCGGTCCGGCATCGCGGCGTTGCCCACCGGCACGGTCTCGTCGAGGCGCCCCCGCGTCAGCACGAACCCGCCCACATGCTGCGACAGATGACGCGGGAAGCCGATGAGCTGGATCGCGAGGTCCACCGCCTGCCGGATCGCCGGGTTGGCGGGGTCGAGCCCGGCCTGCGCGATGTGCTGGTCGGGCAGGCCGGCGCCCCAGGAACCCCACACCGTGTCGGCCATCACGCCGGTGATGTCGGGGGTGAGGCCCAGGACCTTGCCGACCTCGCGGATGGCGCTGCGGGGCCGGTAGTGGATCACCGTGGCGCAGATCGCCGCGCGATCCCGCCCGTAGCGGCGATAGAGGTACTGGATCACCTCCTCGCGCCGCTCGTGCTCGAAATCGACGTCGATATCGGGTGGCTCGTCCCGGCTCTCGGAGATGAAGCGGGCGAAGAGCAGCCGGATTTCGGTCGGGTCCACCGCCGTGATGCCGAGGCAGTAGCAGACCACGGAATTCGCCGCCGAGCCGCGGCCCTGGCACAGGATACCCCGGTTCCGGGCGAACTCGACGATGTCGTGGATGGTGAGGAAGTAGCGGGCGTAGTCGAGCCGGCGGATCAGCTCGAACTCGTTGGCGAGCGACGTCTCCACGATCTCCGGGATGCCGTCGGGATAGCGCAAACCGGCGCGGTGCCGGGTCATGTATTCGAGATGGCCCTGCGCCGTCCTGCCGGGGGGGACGGGTTCGTCGGGATACTCGTATTTCAGCTCCTCCAGCGAGAAGGTGCAGGCCTGCGCGATCTCGATGGTGCGCGCGATCGCCTCCGGGTGGTCGGCGAAGAGCCGGGCCATCTCGGCCGGCGGTTTCAGGTGGCGCTCCGCATTGGCCTCCAGCCGGTAACCGGCCTCGACCAGGGTGCAGCCCTCGCGGATACAGGCGACCACGTCCTGCAGGGGACGCCGGTCGGGATGGTGATAGAGCGCGTCCGACACCGCCACCATCGGCGCGCCGAGGCGTTTCCCGAACCCGGCGAGCCGGCCCAGACGACGGCGCTCATCGCCACGATAGCGATGGCTGACACCGAGGAAGACGCGGTCGGGCGCCGTCTCCGCCAGGGCCGCGAGATGACGGCCGAAGGCTTCCTCCGCCGCCTCGGATGGCAAAGTGGTCTCCGGGGGAATGGCGATGAAGATCTGGCCTCCTGCCGCCGCGAGCATCTCCTCGACGCCGAACCGGCACTCGCCCTTCGGCGAGCGCCGGTTGCCGTCCGTGAGCAGGCGGCAGAGCCGGCCATAGGCGTCGCGGTCCATCGGGTAGGCGACCGCCTCGAACCCCTCCTCGGTGACGAGGCGGACACCGGGCAGATAGCGGATCGTCGGCTCGCCCGCTTTCTTTCGGCGCTTGGCCTCGGCATGGCCGCGCACCACGCCCGACAGCGTGTTGCGGTCGGCGATGCCGATGGCGTGGAATCCGAGCTCGGCACCCTGAGCCACCATCTCCTGCGGATGCGAGGCCCCGCGCAGGAAGGAGAAATTAGTTGTGACGGCGAGCTCGGCATAGAGCGGGGTCATGCGCTTTCGACCCTCTCTCCTCTGCGGGAGAGGGAGGCCGCGGAGCAGGCGGGAGAGGAGGCGAACTTTTCAAGAAGCACGCTCCCCTCTCCCGACCCTCGCCGACGCGAGGGCTCTCTTCCCCTGCGAAGTGTGGCGGACAGACTCGCGGGACCTTGCTCATCCTTCACGCGAACAGCCCCTGCACGAACCAGCGTGCCGCTTTCTGCGCCGTGTGGAATCCCTCCCGGTAGACCCAGAGCCGCCGGCCGGATTCGTCCTCGACCACGTAGTAATCCCGAGCCGGTGCGGGAGCGTGCCACCATGCGTCGGCGATGCGTTCCGGACCCTCGGCATGGGCGATCCGGTGCAAGCGCCGGCGCCAGCGAAAGCGCTGGGGCGGCCCGTCGGGAGCCAGCGAGAACACGTCGTCGGCCGCCTCGCTGCGGGACAGGAGAACGAGGGGCCGGGACGGAATCGGCCCCTGCGGGCGGGCATTCACCCGTCCGGCCCAGTCGAGGGCGACATGTCTCACCCGCCATGGTTCCAGGGCGTCGGCGCGCTCGGGGATGTGACTCGCCCGTGGGCTCAAGCGGATCACCCTGGCCCTGATGCGCTGGCGCAGAGCATCGGCGAGGCGGGCGGTTCCGCTGGTATCGGTCCTTTGGTCGAGGCCGGTCGCGGCCAGCGCGTCCTGGCGCGCTTCCAGCCGACCGATCCCGGTCACGTCGAGCCGCACGGTCTCGAAGCCGAAACCGGCATCGAGGGCCGGACCGAGCCGCTCGAGGCGCAGATCCAGCAGCCGTCCGACCTGGGTCGCACAGAGTGTCGGTTCCGACAGGCCGAGATCGAGGGTCTTCTCGATGCCGTCGACCCGGTACAGGCTCAATCGCAGGGAGCGCGCACCGAAGCCCGAGGCGGCGAGGCGGGGCGCGATCTCCTGCATCAGCCGGATGGCGGTGGCGACGATGATCGTCTGATGCCCGATCGGGTCGAGGAAGCCCCGGCTCGCGCCGAAGGCGGCGGGCTCGGCCAGGGAGACCAGCGGTTCGGGCCTCCTCCCCAATGCCTGGTCGAGGCGCAGCAGCAGGGTTTCGCCGAAGCGCCGTGCGAGGGGAGGGCGGGGCGCGTCCGCCAGCTCTCCGATCCGGCGCAGCCCGAGGCGGCGGAGCGATTCGGCAATGGAGGGCTCGATCCGCAAGGCGCCGACGGAGATGTCGCGCAGGGCCGGTGCGTTCTCTCCCGGCGGAACGATGACGGGTCTCGCCGAACCGCCATGGCGAGCGAGCGCGAAGGCGCAGGCCGGGGTATCGGCCAAGGCCAGCCGGGCGGGGATGGCATTCGCCGACAGGCGGGCGGCGAGGTCGGCGATCAGCGCGTCTTCCCCACCGAACAGGTGGCTTGCCCCCTCGACATCGAGGAAGAAGCCATCGCCGCCCTCCACCGCCCCGAACGGCGCCACCACGGGCGCGTAGCGCCGCGCCCAGAGGCAGAGCCGCGCGAGGGCGGCGGCATCGGCTTCCGGGTCGGCGGGATGGACGGCGATGCCCGGCCCGATCCGGGCACGGGCTCGCGCGAGGGGCTCGCCCGGCCGCAGGCCGAGAGCCCATGCCGCGGCATCCACGGCCGTGATGCGCAGGCCCCCCGGCCCCACGGCGGCCACCACGGCGGGAGAGGCTGCCTCGGGCAGCTTTTGCTCAGGCCTTCTTGGCTCAGGCCTTCTTGGCTCAGGCACTCTTGGCTCAGGCATGGCTTGAGCGCGTCCGAGCCGCGTCAGCGGCCACTGCTCCAGCCAGACCGAAACGATGCGCGGCATGATCCCACTCCAGAAGCCAATCGCCCGTCCGTCCATTGCGGCAGCGGTCGAGCCGCGCCCGCCAGCATGGCCGTTCGATGCAGCCGAAACGGTCCCGAAGGGCCGCGCCCGAGCCGATCCGCCAGCGGGTCGCGGCCATGTTCGGGCATTCCGCCTGGGGCGGCCGCAGGACGAGGAGGAGGCGGGACGCAGCCTCGCCCGCCAGATGCAGTCGCCGGCTCTGCTTCAGCGGCAGGCCGGCATCCACGAGCCCCGCCACCGCCCTCAAGCCCTGCGAGCGCAGGGCTTCCTCCACGGCGCGGTAGGCATCCGCGTCGTTCTCGACCTCCAGGATCAGCAGGCGGCCGGGATCGAGACCGAGCCCGGCGAGGCCGTGACCGTAGGGCGTCGGATGGCCCTTGCCGATGACGAGAAGGGCCTCCCCCTCCACCCGCGCGAGGTGGCGCGCCATCAGGGCGAGGGTGAAGCCCAGGGCCGCCGCCTCGTCGCCCTCGGATTGCGGCGCGATCTCGTGTGGGCGGCCGAGGGAAAGGCCGCCGCCGGGCAGCCCCGAATCGATATGGGCGATCCCCAGCGGCAGCGTGTCGATCGCGGGCGCGTCGGAATTCGGTCCTCGATGATCGCGCAACGCGGCCAGGGCGATCTGCCGTCGCCGCGCCGGCTCGTCCGCTTCCGTTCCGTCCTCATCGCGCATTGCCCGTCGAGCCCAAGCCATCATGTCCGTTCCATCGCCCGACGATAAGAACAAAACAAGAACATACTCAACAGGTTTCAGGGGAATGAAAAATTACCCAATGGGCTGAGCCGCTTCCCCTGTGGATGGCTGTGGACGAGTGTGGATAGGGCAGGGACGGGACGGCGGCATGGGCGCCCGACCGGACTTGACCGCATGACCGGAGCCGGCATTGTCCCTCCCCCGTGCCGGACCTCCGGCGCACCAGCCTGGAGAGAATGTCCATGCGCCTCGACCATGTCGCCAAGTCTCTGATCGGATTGATGATTCTCGCAGGATCTGCAGTCGTTCCCGCAGCGGCTCAGGCGCCCGGTCAAGTCAGTCCCGGCCAGCCCGGCCGCGGGATGAGCGCCGCTCCGGCGACAGACGCCGCCGCCGCTCCGGGACCCGGGGCGGCCAGGGCCAAGCCCAGGCGGATGGTGGCGCCATCGCAGCCGATCCAGGTCTACGATGCGCGGATCGAGGCGGGAGATCTGCGGATCTCGGGCAGTGTTCGGAAAGGTGGCACCGTCGTCGTTCTGGACGAGGACATCTCGGTGATGGCCGATTCGCGCGGGCGGTTCCTGTTCCGTCTTCCCTACCGGCCGGCCACCTGCGTCGCGGCGCTGAAGGCCGGCGATGACGAGAGGGAGGCCGTGGTGGCCAATTGCGCGCCCGCCGGCGAGCCCGGCGCCAAGGGCGATGCCGGCCCGCAGGGAGAGGCCGGTCCGCAGGGCATGGCGGGGCTTGCCGGCGCGCCCGGCATGGCCGGTCCCAAAGGCGATACAGGACCCAAAGGTGAGACGGGGGCGAAAGGAGATGCCGGGCAGAAGGGCGAGGCTGGGCTGAAGGGCGAAACCGGCCCGCAGGGACCGGCCGGACCCAAGGGCGATACCGGGTCAAAGGGCGATACGGGTCCAAAGGGCTTGGCCGGTACTCAGGGCGAGCCGGGAGCGGCCGGCGTCACGGCCAGCACCGCCGCCTCCGCATTGCGTCCGGTGCGCAGCGAGAGCTGTGCTTCCGGCGGCTGCGAGGTGAGCTGCGAGAGCGGCGAGGCCTTCGTCTCGGCCTATTGCCTGTCCTCGGGCAGTCCGTCCTTCGCCAATGGCGGTGCCAGCGCGTCCTGCCCGTCCGACGCCAAGGGCATGGTCGGGTTCTGTTCCCGGTTATAGGTCGGACCCGGTCTCCTCGATCCAGTGCATCATCCCGGCGGCCGCGGCGCGGCCGCTGGCGAAGGCGCCCTGCAGAAGGTAGCCGCCGGTGGGGGCTTCCCAGTCCAGCATCTCGCCGGCGACGAACACGCCCGGCCGCGCCTTCAGCATGAAGCGTGTATCGATGGCCTCGAAGGCGACGCCGCCCGCCGTGGAGATCGCCCGCTCGATCGGGCGGGGAGCGAGAAGACGTAAGGGCGCCGCCTTGATCAGGGCGGCGAGTTCGACCGCCGAGGACGGGAGAAAACGGCCGGCGGCCTCGCGCAGCAGACCCGCCGCCACGGGATCGAGCCCCGCATCCTTGCGCAGGCGCGTGGCGAGGGACGCGCCCTGCTTGTGCGTCGCGAGACGTCGCGTCAGGACCGCCTCGGTCACATCCGGCCGCAGATCGAGGATGAGCCGAGCCTCGCCCCCTGCCTCGTCCTTTGCTTCGATCGCCTCGCGGATGAGGCGCGAAAGGGTGTAGACCGCCCCGCCCTCGATTCCGTCCGCCGTGATCATGGCCTCGCCGCGAACGGTCTCGTCTCCGAGCCGGAGGGCGATGCGTTTCACCGGCGTCCCGGCGAAGCGCTCCCGGAACACGTCCGACCACGGCACGGTGAAGCCGACATTGGCGGGCCTGAGGGGCGAGACGGCGATCCCGGCCTCGGTGAAGAGCGGAACCCAGGCCCCGTCCGAGCCGAGCCGTGGCCAACTCGCACCGCCGAGGGCGAGGAGCGTCGGCCCGGTCTTCACCACGCTGCGGCCTTCCGGCGTTTCGAACGCCAGGCTCCCATCGGCCTCCCAGCCGAGGAAGCGATGCCGGGTCAGGATGCGGACGCGACCCGCGTCGAGCCGCTGCAGCCAGGCCCGCAGGAGTGGCGAGGCCTTGAAGCTCTTCGGGAACACACGGCCGCTCGACCCGACGAAGGTTGCCTGGCCGAGGCCCTCGCACCAGTCCCGCAAGGCTTGCGGGGGGAACGCGGCGATCGCCTCCGCGAGGGGCGGCTGCGCCGGGTGGTAGCGCCGCTGGAATGCCTCCAGCGGCTCGCTATGGGTGAGGTTGAGGCCGCCGCGCCCGGCGATGAGGAACTTGCGCCCCACCGAGGGCATCCGCTCGTAGACCGTGACGCGATGGCCCGCCTCGGCCAGCATCTCGGCGGCGGCCAGGCCGGCCGGGCCGCCGCCGATCACCGCAATGGGGCGTGAAGTCGATTCCGTCATGGGCGTTGGGAGGCCGTGGCCGAGCCCGGCTGTCAAGGGCGCATCGTCTCGCCCTTCACCCCGCCTCGGCGGCGACCAGGGCGAAAGTGAGCACGTCCACCGATCGCGCTCCTCCGCGCAGCAGCGCCCGCGATGCGGCATTGGCGGTGGAGCCGGTGGTGGTGACGTCGTCGATGAGCAGGATCTTGCGCCCCTGGAGACGCGCCTTCGCGGCGGCGGGCACCCGGAACGCGCCCTGAAGGTTCGTTGCCCGCGCGGCCCGGCTGAGGCCGACCTGCGAACGCGTCGCCTTCACCCGGGCGAGGATCGCGGTCTCGCAGGGAAGGCCGGCGATGCGGCCGATTCCGCGGCCGAGGAGGGCGGCCTGATTGAAGCGGCGACGCCAGAGCCGCGTCCAGTGCAGCGGCACCGGCACGAGGCAATCGGCCTCCCGCAACAATTCCGCGCCGGCCGCCGCCATCATCCGAGCCATGGGCGCGGCGAGATCGAGCCGGTCCTCGTATTTCAGGCGGTGGACCAGATCACGTGCCACGTCGTCGTAGAGCGCGACGGCTCTCGCACGCTCGAAGACGGGCGGATCGGCGATGGCGCGGGGCGAGAGGAGGGGGACGAGTCCGAGATCGACGGAAAACGGCGTCCCGAGGCGCTGGCAATAGGGCTGTTCGATGAGGCGCAGGCTCGACCAGCAGCGGGAGCACAGGGCGTGAGGATCGGCGGTGGCGGCGCCGCAGCCGGCGCAGGTCGGCGGATAGATCAGGCCGAGGGCGCCCGCCGAGATCGAGCGAACGCCTCGCCGAAGGAGCTGAGCGGCGGACACCATGCCTCTGGCTTAAGGCCTTGCCCGCCGCTCCGCGACGACCTTTTCCGCGATGACGTTTCGCGGAACGCGATCGGTGGGAAAAATGCCCTATTGCGCCGTGGGCTGCTGGCCCTGATTCTGCTGCGCCTTGTCCTTCTTGTTGGCCCTGTGACGGCCGATGGCGCAGCCGGCCGCCGCTCCGATTACGCCGTGGCCCGCCACATGGCCGGCGACGCCGCCCACGAGCGCGCCCTTGATGCAGCCCTTGGCTTCGGCGCCGCCGCTCAGGGACAGGATTGCGAGGGTGGACAAGGCGATTCCCGTCAGAAGTCGAATCATGGGGCCGGTCTCCGGTTTCCGTTATGATGCGCCAACCGTTCGCCGCTCTCGCCCGTTCCGCGCTGGCAGGATCACGTTTTCGCGCCAGCTATAAGATCGAGATGACGATTCCACCGCCCCTATTCGATACGGCCCTCGCCCGTCGGCGACTCGCGCGGGCCACCCGTGCCGGCTACGCCGATTTCCTGCTCGCGCGTCTCGCCGAAGATCTCGGCGATCGTCTGGCTGCCGTCCTGCGGCCCTTTCCGGAAGCCCTCGACCTCGGGACGCCGAACGAAGCCCCCGCGCGCCATCTTCTGGGCTCCGGCCGCGTCGGTGCCGTCACGCGTCTGGCCCCGCTGGCCGAGGCCGGTACCGATATCAGTCTTGTCGTCGGCGATCCGGAGGCGCTGCCGCTGGCAGCCTCCCGCTTCGACCTCGCCGTGTCGCTGCTCGCTTTGCAGCACGTCAACGACCTGCCGGGCGCGCTGGCGCAATTGCGCCGGGTGCTGAAGCCCGATGGATTGTTCGTCGGCTGCCTTCTCGGCGGCCGCACCCTGACCGAGTTGCGGCAGGCCTTCGGACAGGCCGAGGTCGAGATCGAGGGCGGGATCAGCCCGCGCGTGGCGCCTTTCGCCGAAGTGCGCGAGATGGGAAGCCTGCTCCAGCGCGCCGGTTTCGCCTTGCCGGTGACCGATGTCGACACGATCACCGTGCGCTACGCCGATCCTTTCGCCCTGATGCGCGACCTGCGCGCCATGGGCCTCACCAACGTGCTGACCGAGCGCCGCCGCACGCCCCTGCGCCGCGATACGCTGATGCGCATGGCCGCGATCTATGCCGAACGGTTCGCCGATTCCGATGGGCGCCTTCGGGCGACGTTCGAAATCCTGTGGCTCTCCGGCTGGGCGCCGCATGAGAGCCAGCAGAAACCGCTGAAGCCCGGAAGCGCCAAGGCCCGTCTCGCCGACGCCCTGGGCGTTCCGGAGATCACGCCCGGCAGAAACGACCTTTGAGGAGACAGCGATGAGAGAGCCCGGTCCTGACCATCCCATCACCATCGAAACCAGCGGTCGGCGCGTCCGCGTCCTTCTCGCCGGCACCGTGATCGCCGAGTCGGACGCCGCCCTCGTGCTGCGCGAGGCGAGCTATGGGCCGGTCTATTACCTGCCCCGCGCCGACGCGCGCTGGGCACATTTCAAACGGTCGGCGCGCAGCAGCCACTGCCCCTACAAGGGCGAGGCCAGCTATTACACGCTGACGGTCGGGGACACGACGCGTCCCGACGCGGTCTGGAGCTACGAAGCGCCGTTCCCCGCCGTTGCCGAGATCAGGGAGCACCTCGCCTTCTATCCGGACAGGGTCGACGCGATCGAGGTGGGGTAGAACCCGTCACACAGTCTGAGCCGGCGCAGGTTTCAGGCAGGTGGCGAAGCCGGGAACGTTGTCGGCGGCGTCCCATCCGTCCCTGGTGCTGAGCCGCATGCAATCCCCGAAGAAGGCGACCCAGTTGTCGATATGGCGGCCGGTGCCGGTGGGGTAGCAGAGCAGCTTCCACCGATTGCCCGGCGACGCATCCCGCCGAAGCGATCCGGCATTGTAGGCGGCTGCCACCAGGGGCGGATCGAAATGGCTCAGCCCGCGCTGCTGGGCGATGTAGGCCGTACCCGCCTCGATGGAGATTTCGGGACGCAGGAGATCGTCGCCGCCGAGCGTGCGGTTGCCCAGGGCCTGACGTGCGGTCCCGACCAGGGTCTGCATCAGGCCGACGCTCTCGTCGTTGATCCGAGGCTCCGCACGCCGCGCATTGGGATCGCCGCCGCTTTCCGCCGCGATCGTGGCCACGATCAACTCGACGGGAACGCCGTAGCGCTTGGCCGAGGCCGCGCAGAGATCGCCGTAGCGCGACCAGATCCTGGCGATGGTCTTCGGCTCGCCGGGCGTCCCCTGTGCCGGCACTCCCTCAATGGCGATGCCATCGGCGGTCAATGCCCAGGATACGCTCTCCGGAAAGTGCCGATGAGGTTGCTTCAGCTCCTTGATGACGTCGGCGAGGATTCCCGGCGGGGCCGGTATCGCGGGCTCGGAGCGCGTGAAACCGGCCAGGGCCAATGGCAGGACTGCTGCCGATTCCGTCGACGACGCGAAGGATTGAGGGGACGGAGGCGGTGCGGCTGGGGCAGGGCGCGTGCTCTGCTTCGCCAGTTCCGTCCCAAGGTTCTGAAAAGTCGAGCGGATGGCCTCGTTGCTCTCCTTCGACCCCTGGCTGCTGCCCCAGTAGAACGAGACGATCGACGCGGCGATGCCATTGATGAACCCGACTGCGGTTCCGATCAGGCCGAAGGCGGCAATGGAGCCGCTATTCGCCTCGACATCGGTCCCGAAAGCTAACCAAAGACTGCCGAGGATCGTCAGCACCATGCCGCAGATGGCGATCCAGACGATCCACATCCCGGCCTTGAAGACACTCAAGGTGATGCCGGTCGCCTGCTGGAAATCCCTCGCTCCGGTGCGGTCCTTGGCTTCGACCTCGGCGAAGCGGAGGCCGGCATCGAGTTCGTACTTCCTCAGATCTGCTTCCGCCTGTTTGAGTTGCAGGATGAAAGCCGGATCGCCGGCGTTGCGTTGGACGATCTCGCTGACCTGCTGTGGCGCCAGGACGGGAAGTGTCGAAGCCGGTGCTGCCGAAGATACCGCCGGAGCTTCGTCGGCGGGGAGGTATTTCGCGAGAATTCCCGAAACGACAGATGCCCCGATCAGGTTGAACGGCGGCGGCAGGGCGAGGGCGGTCAGCAATGTTGGAGCCGTAGACCGCAGGATCGTCTTGACGATGTCGGGAATATCCATGGTTCGGTTCCCCTCGACTGATGCATTCTGCCCAGGCGGGTCCACGGTCGATGATTTCAGACAGGACAGAGCGTTCGACCGTCGCCTCTCCGGCGCGCGAGCGGGATATGTCGGAAGAAATCCTGCGTGGAATGTCGCCTGCCGATGACCGGAATCGATCATCGTCGCTCTGAACCTCGCAGAAAATTAATTTACTTCAAGTTGTTTTTTAGCTTGTATCAATCTCGGGTATCGCGGCACGGCAATGGAGATTCCGGGGCGTCAGCCCTTCACCTTCTCCCAGAACGCGGCTTTGCGCCCGTGGGTCTTGCGCAGGGCCTCGCGATAGGCGGCATGGTCCGGCGTGACATCGCCGGGTTCGAGCCGCCGGGCCAATGCGTCGAGCGTCACGAGGTGACGGGCGCCGTAGCCGTAGGCGCTGGAGCGGCCCTTGCTCAGCATGTCGTCGATCATGCGCCGGTAGAGCAGGCTCGCCGCCGCCGGTTGGCCCTCCTCCAGGATTTCCGCCGCGGGCGCGAGGATCTCGTAGCGGTTGCCGTCCCAGGTCCCGGCCTTGGCGAGGACGAGGCGCGCCGCACGGTCGAGCTTCGGCCAGTGAACCAGGAAATGCAGGGCGCGATAGGCATCGGCATGGGTCGCCGCATGGTCGAAGGCGCGCTCCAGCGCTTCCTCGTCCTCGAAATCCGGCAGTTTCGCGACGTAGTCGCGCAGCATCTCGCGGTCGAGGGACGCCTCGAAACGTGCCCAGCGTTTCTCCTGCGCCTCCTGCCTGCGGCCGAGGGCATCGAGGATGCGGATCTCCAGAATGTCCCGCTCGCGCTGGGGTGCCTCCGGGTCGAAGCTGCCCGTCAGCATCTGTTCGCGGGTGACCACGACGATTCCGCGTTTCTGCTTCCGTCCGATCCAGTCGAGCGCCTCGGCCGCGCGGTTCGCGGTGAGCAGGCGCTCCGCCACGGCGACGATGTCCGGATGCTCGGGGGAGATCGCCCGTTCCAGGGTGATGAAGGCCTCGACGTCTCCGCGCCGGTCGGCGAGGGCCTGCCGCATCCGCAAGAGGCGCGTGCGCTGCATCTTCCGGTCCCAGGCCTTGGTGTCCAGCGACGCCGACATGGCGGACGATTTGGCCGCAGCTTTGCCGGAATTCTGCGGTTCCGGCGGCATCGCCGATGCGAGGGCCGCATCGACCGGTTCCAGTTCCGTATCCGGCAGCCCCTCCACGATGGTGAGGAGCAGGGCATCGAGAATACCGAACCCGTCGGTATCGAGGAGCGGGACCAGCCGTGTGGCCAACCGGGCGGCGTCCGCCGGGGCAAGTCGGAGCGCCAGATCGGCGGCGGCCTGCGTCGCCCGCTCGTAGACACCCACCACCTGACCGCTCGAATCGTCGACGCGCTCCAGCACGCCCTGCGCTCCCCCGATAAAGCGGACCAATCGGCTGAGGGCGGCGTCGACGTCGAGGGATGCCAGTTCGGAGACGATGGTCGAGACGGTGGCATCGAGATCGGCGGCGAAGCTGCGCCGCTTCTGCCAGTCGATATAGCCGTGGGCGCGCTCCAGCGCGGTCAGCCGCCGGTCGACGAGGGCGGCCACGGCATCGGGGCCTTGGAGCCCGGCAATCGCCGCGGTGACGATCTTCTTGAAGGCGGGATTGCGCGCCGTCTCGTCGAGGACGAGGCCGATCAGCCGGTCGAGGCCCAGCGGCGCGAGGGTCTCGGGCGAAGGCGTGGTCCTGCGCGACGCGCGCTTGGGCTTCTCCGCCGCGACTAGTTCCGCCTTCGTCGTTCCCTTCCGCGCCATGCTCTCCGTCCCCCTGCCAGCCAAAGCAACCTGTGGCGGCCGGCCTCGGCCATCAAGGCCCGAGCAGATCGACCAGGAACGGGATCAGCGGCGCATCGGCCGGCGGCATCGGCTGGTCCCTGAGTTCGCGCGGGCGCACCCATTTCAAGGCCTGCCCCTCCATGGAACGGGCGATGCCGTCCCAGCGCCGGCAGACATAAAGCGGCATCAGCAGGTGGAAGTCGGGATAGGCATGGCTCGCGAAGGTGAGGGGGGCGAGGCAGGGCTCCTTCACCTCGATCCCGATCTCCTCGCGCAGCTCGCGGATCAGGGTCTCCTCCGGCCGCTCGCCCGGCTCGACCTTGCCGCCGGGAAATTCCCACAGGCCGGCGAGCTGCTTGCCCTCCGGGCGCTGGGCCAGGAGGATGCGGCCATCGGTATCCACCAGGGCGACTGCCACCACGAGCAGGATGCGGATCGCGGGCGCCGTCACGGCGAAATCTTGCGTCACGGTACAATCGCGAAGGTGGCCGAGACCTCGGCGCTCGTCTCGATCGTCCCCGCCGCGAGGGGCACCGGCGCGCCGGATCGCTTGGACCGCATCGGCGCCGCGGCCATCGCCATGGGCATCCCGCCGCCTTGGGGCGTCGTCTGGATCAGCAAGGGCCGCCCGAGCTTGACCCCGGCGGCCTCGGCGAGGCGCCCGGCCTGTGCCATCGCATCCTTCATGGCCGCGACCTGGACGGACGCTTCCGCCGCGTTGGGGTCCTTCAGGCCGAACACCACGCCCTCGATCCGGTTGGCGCCCGCATCGAGAGCCTTGCGCATCAGTTCGCCGAGCTTGCCCATGTCCGAGAGACGCACCCGCACGCTGTTGGCGGCGCGGTAGCCGTCCGGCTTCTCGGTGGTGCTTCCGTCGGGCTGGCGCACCTCGCGCGTCGCCTGAGTGAGGGTGACGGCCGTGGTGCCGATATCGGCCTCGCCGACACCGAACCCGGCCGACAGGGCGATGAGCGCGCGGGCGACGTTGCTCGATCCGTCGAGGGCGGCGGCGGGCGTCGCACCCTTGGCGTCGATCCCGATCTCCACTGAAGCGAAATCCGGCGGCGACTCGGCACGGGCGCGGCCGGTGACGACGATGCGGCTCTCCGGCTTATCGTGATCGTCCGCCCAGGCGGGGATCGCGAGGGATGCGAGCAGGACGGACAGGATTGCGGTCCTGAACCGAAGCTTTGCGCCTCTGGCCGAGCGGCTCACGAGCGGTAATCCCCGTTGATCTCGATATAGCCCTTGGTCAGGTCGCAGGTCCAAACCCGCGCCGTGCCCTCGCCGAGGCCGAGATCGACGGTGACCGCGACATCGGATTCGCGCATGACGGCGCTCGCGGCGTCCTCGCTGTAATCCGGATCGCGGGCACCTTCGCGGGCGACGCGGACGTCGCCGAACCAGATCGCGAGGCGGTCGCGGTCGGCAGGCTCGCCGGCTTTGCCCACTGCCATGACGACGCGGCCCCAATTGGCATCCTCTCCGGCGATCGCCGTCTTCACCAGGGGCGAGTTGGCGATCGACATGGCGATGCGGTGGGCCGAGGCATCGCCCGTCGCGCCCTTGACGGTGATGGTGACGAACTTGCGCGCGCCCTCGCCATCCTTGGCGACGAGCTGCGCCAGCTCGATCAGCAGATCGTCCAATGCCGCGCGGAAGCCCGACAGGCGCTCGTCGCCCGCATCGGTCACGGGCGCATTGCCGGCGGCGCCGGTGGCAAACAGCATCAACGTGTCGGAGGTGGAGGTATCTCCGTCGACGGTGACGCAGTTGAAGCTCGTCTGCGTGCCGGCGCTCAGCAGCGTCTGAAGCACGTATTGCGGCAGGGCCGCATCGGTGAAGACGAAGCTCAGCATCGTCGCCATGTCGGGGGCGATCATGCCCGCACCCTTGGCGATGCCGTTGATCGTCACCTGCGTCCCGTCGATCGTCGCCGTCCTCGTGGCGAGTTTGGGGAAGGTGTCGGTGGTCATGATCGCCTGCGCCGCCGCCGCCCAGGCTTTGGGGCCGGTCTCGGTGCGCGCCGCGCAGTCGCTCAGCACACCCTCGAACTTCGTGGCGTCGAGGGGCTCGCCGATGACGCCGGTGGAGGCGATGAAGATCTCCTCCGGGCGGCAGCCCGCAGCCTCGGCGCCAATCTTCGCGGTGAGCGCAACGGCGTCCCGCCCACGCGCTCCGGTGAAGGCGTTGGCGTTGCCGGAATTGACGATCAGGGCGCGGGCGCCCTCGCTCGACAACGCCTCCCGGCACCAATCCACCGCCGCGGACGGGCATTTCGAGCGGGTGAACACCCCCGCCGCCTGCGTTCCCGGCTGCAAGGACAGGTAGAGCACGTCGGTGCGCCCGGAATAGCGGATGCCCGCCTGCGCGGTGGCGATGCCGACGCCGCCGATGGCCGGCAGTTCGGGCACGGTCTTCGGTGCGAGGGGCGAGACGGGAGGGGCTTTGGCGGCTGACATCAGTCGGTCTGGCTCCGGCTATCCGCCGCTGGCGATTCTCTGCGCGGCGGGGCGGTGTTGCCTCGGCCGTGCCGCCCACGTCAACTCCGGCCGGCCCTTTCGAGGGAACAGTCAAGCCATCCGGGAATTTCCTCTCCTCAATGCCGCAGATCTCGGCGTGCGCCTTGTCCTGTAGCGTCATCCTGTCCTACGATGCTGCATCGCACCGAAGATACGTGCTGGAGCCGGCCTGAGCCGATCCAGGCGCGCCCAGGCGGAAACGGGGAGTTTCGACCATGGAACCGACGGCTTCCACCGGTGGAGCCTACGGCGTTCAGGTTCTGATCGCCGGACGACAGAAGCATTGGCGCGACGAAGTCGCGTCGCAGATCCGGCGTGCCGGATACGCGGCTACGACGGTCGATTCCGGTGTCGATGCGATGACGGTTCTGGCACTCGGCCTGCCGGTCGACGTTCTCGTCACCGATATCAGCCTCAAGGGCGAGCTGTGCTCCACCAAACTGGTTCTCGAGGCCCGCGCCCTGAGACCCGACCTGCGTATCGTGTTCGCCAACGAAGCCCCGCGCGATCCTCTGTCCGAGGAGATCGAGGACGGGCACGAGGCTGTCTTCGTGACGAACGAGGTCAGGAACGATGCGGTCGCCAGCACCGTACGCGAAGCCCTCTGCACGCGCGACTGACGCTGTTCCACCCACGCTCGTACCAATGACGACGAAAGGCGGTCGAGACTTTCATGTCTCGACCGCCTTTCGTGTTTCCGGTCCACCGTATCCTTTGAGGCCGTCGATCGTACGGGAGATCTTCAGCCTCCGATGAGAGAGGTCGGCCTCTCTCGAATGGTTCAGGGGGCGGTCTTGGTCTCGACGGGCTTCGCGTCCACCGGCCTCGCATCGGACGAATTCGCTTCCGCCGGCTTGGTCTCCGCCGGCTTGGCGTCAGAGGCATTGGGCTTGGCCTGGCCGAGATAGACGTATTCCGGCGCGGCGCGGAGCTGATCCTTGTTGGTGTCGATCGACGCCTTCAGCGTCTTGTCGTCGACGCGGGTGAGCTTCAGGGCGCTGGGGTCGACGGCCACGTATTTCGTGCCGATGCCGAGGAAGCCGCCGACGCCGACGACCCAGGCCTTGATGGTGCTGCTCTCATCGAGGACGATGTCGGCGATCTCGCCGATGGTCTCGTTGGCGCCGTTCTGGATCGTCAGGCCGATCAGCTTGGAGGTGACGCGATCCGTCGGCGCCTGGGCGACGAAGGTCGGGCGCAGATCGTTGTTGAGGGTGGCGGGAGCCGCCTGCACCGGCGCGGAGCCCGCATTCTGCGGATCTGCGGTCTGAGCCCCGGCGATCGTCGCTCCCGCGAAGACGAGAGGCGTCGCGAGGGTCGCTGCAAGCAACAGGATGCGCATGGAGACGTGTCTTTCCGCTCTGGGTTCGATGGTCGAACTCGGTCCTCGCTCAAGCTGAGCCCTTGCGAAAGGTTCCACCGCCGCAACACCCGATGGTGGACACCGCCGATCCTCGAACTAGTTTCGACGATGCCGATCGCGGGCCGATTCCCGTCGTCGATGCGCAAGGAGCGACCGACGATGACCCTACTTCGCCGCCAGGCCCTGATCCTTCTCGGCTCCGTCATCGCCGGCGGGGCCCGTGCCGCGACGACCGAAGGGCGCGCGGGCACGTTCACGTTCGAAAGGCCGGAGGGCGGCCTGATCGCCCTCAAGGATTATGCGGACAAGCCCATCCTCGTCGTCAACACCGCGACGGCCTGTGGCTATGCCGGGCAGTTCGTCGGGCTTCAGGCGTTGTGGACGCGCTTCGGCGAGCGCGGTCTGACGGTGATCGCCGTGCCCTCGCCGGATTTCGGCAACCAGGAGCCACTGGACGGCCTCGCCATCGCCGAGGCCGCCCGCAAGAACCACGGCGTCACCTTCCCGGTGACGGCCAAGACCCACGTCCGCGGACCGCAGGCGCATCCGTTCTATCGCTGGGCCGCTGCCGAGAAGCCCGGATCGACCCCGAACTGGAACTTCCACAAATATCTCGTCGGTCGCGACGGCAGCCTCATCGGCGCCTATCCCTCGTCGGTGGAACCCAACGATCCGCGCATCGTCACCGCCATTGCCGGCGAGTTGAGACAGAGTTGATCGGTCAGGGCCGCGTCACCGCGATCAGGCCGATCACGAGGCTGGCCGCCAGCAGGATGAGATGGACGCCGCCTCCGGCGCTGATCCAGTCGAAGAAGTCGGTCGCCATCGGCGACTAACGGGGAATGTCGCGGGGCGGGCGAAGGGCCTCGTTCTGTCGCGGACGCATCGCGCGCCTGCGAACCGTCCCGCCCGGGACACGCTCGTCGCGGGCTTCGGCCCGAGGCGGTGGCGCCGATGGGTAGTTCGAGGCGAAGGGATTGGCCGGCACGCGGTTCGGGCTGCCGAACAGGCTTCCACCCGATTGAGCCGAGGCTGCCGAGCCGGCAAGGATCACGCACAGGGAGGCAGCGGTCAGGACAAGGCGCATCGCCGGAGTTTTTCCGTTTTCCATTCGGTCGTTGACGCCATAGCGCGGCTTCCCACATCCGGCGAGGCCCAAGCTGCGGGCCGGCACCCGGTGGCCTGTAAGGGAAGAGACAGATGGAACCCCACGAGTTCGAGCATGGCGGTGCGCGTTTCGAGGTCTGCTTCGAGCGGGTGGCGGAGGGCTGGATCGGCCGCATCCGACGGGAGGGAGACGAGACCGCCCACATCATGGCGTTCCCCGATGGTCCTGGCTACGATCCCGACGATGTCCGTGGCTCGCTGATCGCCGGCTGCGAGGCGGCCGTGGCCGCGATGGACCAGGCTCCTCCTACCCGCCACTGAGCCGCGACGGAACTTCGGGCGCGCCCGCTCCGTTCGCCTTGCCGACGACCCTGACGCCGCCAGTTCGTATGTGGCGCGCAAGAGGAGGAACACGCATGTCCGAGATCACCTATCGCATCGTCGAGCACGATGGCGGCTTCGCCTACAAGGTCGGCGACGTCTTCTCCGAGACCTTCCCGAGCCACGATGAGGCCCTTCAGGCCGCGCAGGCGGCGGCCGCCGAACAGCAAGTGCCGGGCTCGACCGAGGGCATCCGCTACCAGGACGGCAAGGGCGGCTGGCACGACGAGACCTCGCGCGGCGACGACCGCCCGACCGCCAAGGTGGTCGAGTAGCTCAATCCCATTCCGCGCCGGCCTCGTCCTCGCGCTGGACGAGGCCGGCGCGCACGGCGATCCAGACCAGATGCGCGTCGGTCTCCGCACCGAGCTTCGCCTTGATCAGCGAGAGGTTGTTCTGGATCGTCTTGCGGCTCAGGCACAGCGTATCGGCGATGGATGCGGCGGATGAGCCGAGGGCCATCATCCGCAGGATTTCGGTCTCGCGCGGGCCGAGATCGTCGAGGGGAGACGCATCCTGCAGGCGCCCCTCCGCGAGCCCCTTGCGGATATCCTCGCTCATCGCACGGCATCCGCTCAGCACCGTTTCCACCGCCGCCAGGAATTCCTTCGGCGGCGCGCTCTTCGAGACATAGCCCGCCACGCCGGCCTCGAAGGCCTTGACCGCCATGGCCGTGCCCTGCCGCATGGTCACGATGAGAATGCGCGCGTGACGGTCCCATTGGCGGATGTGGCGCGCGGCGGCGATCCCGCTGGCGCCGGGAAGGGCGAGGTCCATGATCGTGAGGGTCGGGGCATGCTGCCGGAAGAGGCGATAGGCCTCGTCGGAATCTCCCCCCTCGGCGACCACCCGGTAGCCGGGCTTGCGCTCGAGCAGGCGGCGATAGCCTTCCCGCACCACGGGGTGATCGTCGACCAGCAGGATCGTCACGTCCGCATCGGTCACCCGCCCCGCCATCAGGGTCAGGCTCTGGTCGGAACGACGGCGCAGGCGCGGATTCCGCCGGCCGAAGCACCGATCGACAGGGTTCCGCCCAGTGCCGCGATGCGCTCGCGGATGAAGAGGAGGCCGCGTCCCGTCCGGGTATCGATGCTCGCGGGGTCGCCGCCGCCATCGTCGTCCACGACGAGCGTCACCGGTTGGTGCCCGTTCTCCTCCCGCGAGATGCGCAGGATCACGCGGCTCGGACGGCCATGTCGGACGGCATTGGTGAGTAGTTCCTGGGCGACGCGATAGAGGCCGAGGGCGGCCTGAGCGGGCATCCCGGCGAAATCTCCCGCAACGTCGATGCGGAACCGGGCCGCCTCCCGGCGATGCAGGTTCCAGCCCGCCACGAGACCCCTCAGGCTGCCTTCGAAACCGATCTCGTCGAGGTCCGGTGGCTGCAGCCGCGAGAGCGCGCTCTTCAACGTCGCCATCATCCTGTCGGTGATCCTGCCGATCGCCTGCGCGTCCCCGGCGAGATCCGGACGGTCCTCGCCCGCTCCCATCTCCACCGCCTCGGCCAGTGACGCCGCAGCGGTGAGGCATTGCCCGAACTCGTCGTGCAGGTCGCGCGCGAGGATGCGCCGTTCGTCCTCCTGAACCTGGAACAGCCTGAGGGTCAGGGCGGCGGCCTCGTCGCGGCTGGCCCTCAGCCGGGCGGCCATGGCGTCGAAGGCACCGGCGATCCTGTCGAACTCGCGGATGCCGAACCGTGGCAATGGCCCCACCTCGTTCCCGCGTTCGAGCCCGTGCAGGCCGGCGACGATGGCGCCGACCGGCGTCAGCAGGGGGCGCGCCGCCAGTGCCGTGAGCAGCGCCGTCGCGAGGGCCATGGCCGCCGCGATCCCGACGGTGAGCCTGACCTGCCGCCAGGCTCGGGTGGAGGCGGCCTCGCGCTCGGCAAAGGCGCCGACCGTGCCGATGCTGCGGCCGCGATAGTCGATGCTCCGCAGGATCGGCGCGGATGAGTCGAACGTCATATCGAACAGGGACCGGAACCATGCCGGCGCCGGATCGCCGACTCCGTCCCATCCGTTGCACAGGCGCTGCCGTGCCTCGGCCTGGATCGCGATCTCGACGCAGATGCCCGGAACGATGGTGAGGATCGTCGGCATCGCCTGCCAATCCTGTCCGGGCAGCCTCTGCCCGAGATCGGCGCTGCCGAGCCCCGGCTGACGGGCGAGCTGCGCAGCGACCCGCGCCGCGGAGGTCGCGGCCTCGCCGGTCAGGCCGTCTTGCGTCTCGCGCACGATCCAGGCCGCCGTGCCGGCGAGGCAGAGGGCCGCCACCATCAGGAACCGCAGCAGGAGGCGGGACAGGAGGCTCATGGCGGAGATTTCATGACGCGCAGGCACATGCCCTTCGCACCTCGGACGAGAGAAGCGTCGCGGCGACGCCGTCCGGTATCTGGCATCGAGAGCGGGCACCGGGGCAAGCCGTGCCGGAGCGGATCGGGAAGAATTCCCGCTCCTCATCGGGACGGCTTCCCTCGCGCCAGGCGAAGACCGGCGCGATGGTCCGGCGAGGATCGATCGCAGGACCATCGCCATGTTTCGCTCGCCACCGCGCTCCGCCCTGACGCGTCGCACTCTGCTGGGCGCGGCGCCGCTATTGCCGCTGGTCTGGACCGAGGCCGCCTCGGCGAGGCCGCCACCCCCTGCCTACCGGGTCGGCGCATTCGAGATCGAGCCCCTCGACGATGGCCTGTTTCCGCTGCAGCCGAGCATGATCCCGGCCGCCGACAGCGAGGCGGGACGAGACCTGCTGACCGCCGCCGGATTGCCGCCGGCCGGCCCTTCGCCGGAGCCGGTCAACGCGTTCCTGGTCCGCCACGGGACGCGGCTGTGCCTGATGGATGCCGGCTGCGGCAGCGTGTTCGGACCGGATCTCGGGAGGATGCCCGCGGCACTCGCCGCGCGCGGCATCGACCCTTCCCGCATCGACACCGTCTGGCTCACCCATCTCCATGCCGACCATGCCGGCGGATTGCTGCTGCCCGGCGGCGCGGCGCGCTTTCCCAATGCCGAGATCGTGGTGCAGGAGGCCGAGGCGACCTATTGGAGCGATGCGGCCTCGCGGGCCCGGGCCCCGGCCGACATGGGTGTGTTCTTCGAGACCGCTCTGGCCGTCCTCGCCACCTATGCGGGCCGCGTGCGGCGCATCTCCGGCGATGCGAGCCTGATGCCGGGCGTCACGGCGGTTCCCTTGCCCGGCCACACGCCGGGCCATGCCGGACTGCTCTTCGAGGATGGCGCCGAGCGTCTGCTGGTCTGGGGCGACATCGTCCATTCGCGCATCCTGCAGATGCCGCATCCCGACTGGACCGTGATCTGGGACATGGACAAGGCGCAGGCCGAGGCGACGCGGCGGCGCGTGCTCGACAGGGCGGTGGTGGAAGGGCTGGCGGTCGCCGGCATGCACCTCTCCCACCGTGGCCATATCGAACGGCGTGGGGCCGGCTACGCGTTCATCCCCGCACCGACGTGACCGTTCCCCGGACGGCGCTGGTTCAACTCGCCCGGGCGATCGGCCGCTCGTCGGTGACGCTCCAATGGGCGACCATCATGCATTTGGGCAGGCCCGCCTCGTCGTTGCCGGGCATGCCGTTGCGGCAGGTCTGGTTTCGGCCTTTGCCCTTCGCTTCGTAGAGCGCCCTGTCGGCTGCTTCGATCAGGGCGCTCGAACTGGCCGCCATGCCGCAACTCGTCGACACGCCGACGCTGACGCTGACGAAGTCGAGATCGTCGTTCCGGTTTCCGTGGAGGAGACCCTTCTCGGCGACGCTGCGACGAAACCGTTCCGCGAGACCGTGGGCCTCGTCGGGGTCCCTCGTATGGATCAGCACGGCGAATTCCTCGCCGCCATAGCGGGCCACGAAGGCGCCCGACCCTGCCGCCGTCTTCGCCAGGATGCCGGAGACCTCACGCAGGCACGTATCGCCGGCCCCATGGCCGTAATAATCGTTGAACAGCTTGAAGTGATCGATGTCGATCAGCATCACGGCGAAGTGCCGGCCCGACAGGCTGGCCTCCCAGAATTCTCCGAGCTCGCGCGCGAAGGCCCGGCGGTTGGCGATGCCGGTGAGGGGATCGGTGCTGGACAGGTGGACGAGGGTGGTGTTGTCGGCTGCCAGCCGGTTGGCGCGCAGAGTCTCGCGCAGGTTCACGAGATAGTCCCGCCGGTTGGCGGATTCGATCCTGTAGGTGGCGACGAGGCTGAAGAGGATGCCCGTCACCATGTCGAGGCCGAGGACGCCGCCCACCGAGGCGGCGATCTCCGGCTTGAGATACAGCCCGGCCAGGACCGCCACCGCCGTGATGCTCGAGACGAAGCAGGCCCAGAAGAACCGTAGCGGCAGGGTGATGTTGGCGAAGAGCACGCTGAGCCAGATCGTCGCCGTGGTCAGCGAGACGAGCGGACCCGTTCCCATCCAGAAGATCAGGATGGGAATACCGGTGGCGGCGAGCATGCCGATCCCGCCGATCGCCTCTCGGACCGGTCCGTCGACCCGACCCACCGCCCAGATGATGAGCAGGGCGAGCGGGGTCATTCCGAAGATGCGGAGGCCCAAGTTGAGCAGGGCCAGGTCCGGCGTCGTCACGAAACCCGCGACGTTGTAGATATGAAAAACCACCAGCCCGAGGACGATCGTGCGGCGGATGTCGCGGACGCGCTTCTCGCGCGTATCGTCCTCGAAGCGCTCTTCGAGCTCCGCATCGAAGGCGAGACCGTAGCTCTTCGAACGCATCTGACGGTCGATGACGTCGAGCATGCGCACGTCTCTGGAGGCATCCGAAAATTCGGGCACCAGAGGCCTAACCGTTCTCAGTCGATGTGCTGAACGTTCCGTCACGCAATCCGCCCGCGGGCCAATGTCATTCGCCACGAATTCATCTTCGCACCAACCTTAGACGACACCGGCACCAACTTCGGTACCGCCGTTTCGTCGCATCGTTGCTTAGAGGAAAGCGCGAATGTGTTTAATAGTACAGATCGGTGCTTCATTCGGTTGAAGGCGATCGATACAATTTGATCGATCTTCCGCGACCGACCGCCACGCAAGCGGCGTGACGGCACATCCGATTGCGCGCGGCGCATTTGCGCTTTGTGCCCAACCTCGTGCATCTCCGTTGCAACGCCTTGTCGACCAACTTTCGTCGTGCGGGCTCGTCATTCCACGGAGATTGCCTTGCCACCTCGTCAGCCCGACCACGAGATCGATCCGCTCTTCATCGAGCGCCGTTCGCCGCGTGCCTTCACCGGCGAAGCGGTTCCCGAAGTCGAGTTGCTGCGGATGTTCGAGGCGGCCCGATGGGCACCGTCGGCTTACAATTCCCAGCCCTGGCGCTTCCTCTATGCCCTGCGCGGTACGCCGGACTGGCAGGTTTTCTTCGACCTGATCGTGCCCGGCAACCAGAAATGGGTGAAGGATACCGGCGCCATCGTCATCCTGATCTCGAACTCACAGATGAAGGTCGGCGATGAGCTGAAACCGTCCTGGAGCCATTCCCTCGATGCCGGCGCGGCCTCGGCGAACTTCCAGCTCCAGGCGATCCGTCAGGGCTGGCATGCGCATGGGATGACCGGGTTCGACCGGGAGCGCGCGATCGGCGTCCTCAACGTGCCGGACACCTACCGGGTCGAGGCCGCCTACGGCATCGGCCGCATGACCGACCCGGAGGATTACTCGGAGGAGCAGAAGACAAAGGAGAGCCCGACCGGACGTCGTCCGATCACGGATTTCGTCTTCGCGGGCGGCTTCAAGCCCATCGAGGCGTGAGGACTCCGCCGTGCTGAAACCGGCCTCCGACTACGACGCCCTCGTCTCAGGGTTCACCTGGGACGTCCCCGAGCGCTTCAATATCGGCGTCGACGTGTGCGACCGCTGGGCGGGGATCGAGCCGGATCGCGCGGCGATCCACGACGTCTCGCCTTCGGGCGTGGTGACCACCACCACGTTCGGGGGCTTGAGCGAGGCGTCCGGACGCCTCGCCTCGGCCCTGTCGGCCTTGGGCATACGGCCGGGCGACCGCGTCGGGGTGCTGCTGCCGCAATCGGCCTTTGTGGTCATCGCTCATGCCGCCGCCTACAAGCTCGGCGCGATCGCATTGCCGCTGGCCGGCCTGTTCGGGCCGGAGGCCCTGGAATACCGCCTGTCGGATTCCGCCGCCTGCGCGCTCGTCACCGATGCGGCCGGAATGGAGAAGATCGCCGGCATCCGCGATGCCCTGCCGGCTCTGTCCCACGTCATCTGCCTGGACGGCGCCGTCGCTGGCGCGCTCGCCTATGACGATCTCCTCGCCGCTGCCCCCTCCGATTTCACGGCGATCGACAGCCGGGCCGACGACCCGGCGCTGATGATCTACACCTCCGGCACGACCGGCCTCGCCAAGGGCGCGCTCCACGGCCACCGCGTTCTCCTCGGGCACCTGCCGGGCTTTGCCATGATGCACGACTTTCCGCCAAAATCCGGCGACCTGATGTGGACGCCGTCCGATTGGGCCTGGGCCGGCGGCCTCCTCAACGCGGTCCTGCCGAGCCTGCACCACGGCGTCCCAGTGGTGGCGCGGGCCTCCGCACGGTTCGAGCCCGAGACGGCCCTGAAACTCATCGCCGATCTCGGCATCACGACGACGTTCCTGCCGCCCACCGCTCTCCGGATGCTGCGCGGCGTCTCCGACCCGCGCGGTCGCTTCGACCTCTCCCGATTGCGCAACATCGCCTCGGCGGGCGAGGCGTTGGGGCCCGAGACGTTCGACTGGGCGCGCAGCGAACTCGGCCTCACCATCGGCGAGGCCTATGGCCAGACCGAGTGCAACCTCGTCCTCGCCTCCTGCAAGGCAGCGGGCATCGCGCGGGCCGGTTCCACCGGCCGTCCGGTGCCCGGCCATCGGGTGATGATCCAGCGCGCCGACGGCAGCGAAGCGGCGGTGGACGAGCCCGGCGAGATCTGCGTCGCCCGGCCCGACCCTGTGATGTTCCTGAACTACTGGAACCAGCCCGAGGCGACGGCGGCGAAGTTTCGCGGCGAGTGGATGCTCACCGGCGACACCGCCCGGCGGGATGCCGACGGGTACATCCATTTCGTCGGCCGTGAGGATGACCTCATCACCTCGGCGGCCTACCGCATCGGCCCGGTGGAAATCGAGGATTGCCTCCTGCGCCATCCCGCCGTGGCGCTGGCGGCGGCGGTGGGAAAGCCGGACCCGCTCCGCACCGAGATCGTCAAGGCGTTCGTGGTCCTGCGCGAGGGCTTCACTCGTAGCGACGCGTTGGCGGACGAGATCAGGGCCTTCGTCAGGCAACGGCTCTCGGCCCATGAATACCCGCGCGAGATCGCGTTTCGCGACAGCCTGCCGATGACGACGACCGGCAAGATCATCCGGCGGCAATTGCGGGACGAGGGCTGAGGCTCAATCGGCCGTGCGAGGTCGCCCGGCGGGTAGCATCACGCACCCGCCCGGCCCGGCGGCATGGAAGCGGCCGGTGCCGGCAGGCCGAGGAGAAAGGCGAGATCGGGCGCCGCGCCGTCGCCGAGGAGATCGGCGAGGGTGTACTGGTCCAGCACCGCGAGGAAGGCGGCCAGCGCCTCGCCCAGCGCCTTTCGAAGCCGGCAGGGCGCGGTGATCGCGCAGACCCCGTTGGCGAAGCATTCGACGAGGGCGAGATCCTCCTCCGTCTGCCGGACCACGGCGCCGACCACGATCTCGGCCGGTGCACGCGCGAGCCGCAGCCCGCCGCCACGACCGCGCGTGGTCTGCACGAGGCCGATGCGGCCGAGCTGATGCACCACCTTGGTGAGATGGCTCTCCGAAATTCCGTAGGCGCGCGCGATCTCGGCGATCGAACTCACCCGAGTCTCGTTCAAGCCAAGATAGATCAAGGTGCGCAGGGCGTAGTCGGTGTAGCGGGTCAGACGCATCCCGCTGTCATACAGCGTTTTGAAGATACATTCTGCTTGCATCTTATCGCTGGCGCGGGTGATAAGGTTCATATCAAATGAACCTTTGGAGCGCGCTTTGTCCCAGCCCCTGACGCCCGCCACCATCGCCCTGATCAAGGCGACCGTTCCGGCCCTAGAGGCCCATGGACTGACCATCACGAAGCGCATGTACGAGCGCCTGTTCCAGGACCCGGCGATGCGCGACCTGTTCAACCAGTCGCATCACGGCGAGACCGGTTCCCAGCCGAAGGCCCTCGCCCTCGCGGTTCTGGCCTATGCGCGCCACATCGACGATCTCGGTGCCCTGAGCGGAGCCGTGGAGCGGATCGCCCAGAAGCATGTCGCCCTTAACATCCTGCCCGAGCACTATCCCTTCGTGGCCGACGCGCTCCTCGGTGCGATCCAGGACGTTCTCGGCGATGCGGCCACCGCGGAGATCTGCGCCGCATGGGGCGAGGCCTACTGGTTCCTGGCGCATATCCTCATCGGGCGCGAGGCCGCCATCGCCCGCGATCTCGCGCACAGGCCCGGCGGCTGGAATGGCTGGCGCGACTTCGTCGTCGAATCCGTAGCCGAGGAAAGCGAGACGATCCGGTCCTTCGTGCTGGTGCCGCGCGATGGCGACCAGGTCCTGCGTCACGAGCCGGGCCAGTATCTCGGCCTCCTCCTCGATCTGCCGGGGCGGGGCGTGCTCAAGCGCAACTACTCGATCTCCTGCGCGCCGAACGACCGGACCTACCGCATCACGGTCAAGCGCGAGGGCAGGGCGGGTGAGCCGGACGGGATCGTGTCCGGCTGGCTGCATGCCGAGGCCGTGCCGGGCACGGCCCTGCGCCTGGCGCCGCCCGCCGGCGACTTCTTCCTCGACCGTTCGACGACGGCGCCCGTCGTCCTCGTCAGTGGTGGTGTCGGCCTGACACCGATGCTGAGCATGCTGGAGACGCTGGTGGACACGGGTTCCGACCGGCCGGTCTGGTACGTGCACGGCTGCCTCAGCGGTCGTGTCCACGCGATGCGCGAGCATGTCCGGGGATTGGCGGCCCGAGCGCGGAACCTCACGGTCGGGACGTTCTATGCGCAACCGGAGGACGCTGACCGGCAGGGCGTCGACTACGATGCCGGCGGCCTCGTCACGGCGGAGTGGCTGGCGCGCGAGACCCCGCTCACCGAGGCCACCTATTACCTGTGCGGCCCCAAGCCGTTTCTCGCCTCCCTCGTCCACGGCCTCGCCCGGCACGGTGTTCCGGCTGACCGGGTGCGGTTCGAGTTCTTCGGCCCCGCCGATGAACTGGTGGAGGAGCCCCGTCAGGCGGCCTGACGGGGGCAGGCCACCGGACGGGATCAGGGACCGGGCGTGGCTGCCCCGTCCCTGACGTCCTGAATTTTGCGAACCCATTGCCAGAACGGGTCGTCGCTCGCCGTCGCGAAGCTGTCCGGCGGTGCCGGCACGATCTGCGACACCGTCCTGGGATGCTCACGCCGTAGGTCGTCGTCAGCCAATCGCGAAAGGGAGGGTTGTCGACCTCCATATCGTATTCCGGTTCGTCCTCCGGCTCCGCGTCGGGATCCGCGAGGCCGCTGCCCAACTCGTTGTGTCCGATGGCGAGGAGCCGCAGAAAATCTAGGGGCATCTCGCCGAGCACGCAGAGGCCGTCGCCTTCGGAACCGAGATGGACGATGTGCTGACGTCCCCCGTCGTCGAGCCAGAAGGCCGCATAGGATCCGTCCGCTCCCGTCCTGGCGAAGGGGATCAGGCGCGCCGCGTAGTCCGGGCTCCCGAACCAGCCCTCGGCATAGGCCCGGGCCTCGTCCTCGCTCTCGACGCGGAACAGGACGACCGCGCCGCGATAGGGCGGCTCCAGGGGCTGGAGAGTCCCGAACCGGTCGCCCGGCACGCGCTGGCTTTCGTGCAGCAGGCCGCGCTCCTCGATCCAGTCGAACAGAGCCGCGATCTCCGCCGGCAGCGTGAAGGCGCCCGGCAGGCGCGCGCGCATTGCGTCAGTGAAGCGTCCCATCCTCTCGATCCCTCCCTATCCCGCGATCCGGGTGTCGATCAGCCCTAGCCTGGAACACGTATAAAGACATCTTTATGTCTTGATTGCTTCCCGCGGCGGCCCCTGCTATAGCCCTCGACCATCACGAAGCGAGAGACGGAGCAGCGACGCCATGGCCCATGATTACATCGTCAAGGACATCGGTCTGGCCGATTACGGCCGCAAGGAAATTTCCATCGCCGAGACCGAGATGCCGGGCCTGATGGCGACGCGCGAGGAATACGGTCCGTCGCAGCCGCTCAAAGGCGCGAAGATCGCCGGCTCACTGCACATGACGATCCAGACGGCGGTGCTGATCGAGACGCTGAAGGCGCTCGGTGCCGACATCCGCTGGGTTTCGTGCAACATCTACTCGACCCAGGACCACGCCGCCGCCGCCATCGCCGCCGCCGGCATCCCGGTCTTCGCCATCAAGGGCGAGACCCTGACCGAGTATTGGGACTACACCTCGAAGCTGTTCGACTGGCATGACGGCTCGATGCCGAACATGATCCTCGACGATGGCGGCGACGCCACCATGTTCGTCCATCTCGGCCTGCGCGCCGAGAACGGCGACACCGCGTTCCTCGACAAGCCCGAGTCGGAAGAGGAAGAGATCTTCTTCGCGCTCCTGAAGAAGAAGCTCGCCGAGAAGCCGAAGGGCTGGTTCGCCGGTCTGGCCGATTCGATCAAGGGCGTCTCGGAAGAGACCACCACGGGCGTGCACCGGCTCTACAACCTCGCCAAGGAGGGCAAGCTGCTCTTCCCGGCGATCAACGTGAACGACGCCGTCACCAAGTCGAAGTTCGATAACCTCTACGGCTGCCGTGAATCCCTGGTGGACGGCATCCGCCGCGGCACCGACGTGATGATGGCCGGCAAGGTGGCCATGGTCGCCGGCTTCGGCGATGTCGGCAAGGGCTCGGCCTCGTCGCTCCGCCACGCCGGCTGTCGCGTGCTGGTCTCGGAAGTCGATCCGATCTGCGCTCTTCAGGCCGCCATGGAAGGCTATGAGGTCGTGACGATGGAAGACGCGGCCCCCCGCGCCGACATCTTCGTCACAGCCACCGGCAACAAGGACATCATCACCCTCGACCACATGCGGGCGATGAAGGACCGGGCGATCGTCTGCAACATCGGCCATTTCGACAACGAGATTCAGGTCGCCGGCCTGAAGAACATGCAATGGTCGAACATCAAGCCGCAGGTGGACGAGATCACCTTCCCCGACGGCCACCGCATCATCCTCCTGTCGGAGGGTCGCCTGGTGAACCTCGGCAACGCCACCGGCCACCCGTCCTTCGTGATGTCGGCCTCGTTCACCAACCAGACGCTGGCCCAGATCGAGCTCTGGACCAACCCGGGCAAGTACGAGAAGCAGGTCTACACCCTGCCGAAGGCCCTCGACGAGAAGGTCGCGATGCTCCACCTCGAGAAAATCGGCGTGAAGCTGTCGAAGCTCAGCCCCGAGCAGGCCGCTTATATCGGCGTCGGCGAGACCGGACCGTTCAAGCCCGACCATTACCGCTACTGAGGATACCGGCGAGGAGGCATCGCCTCTTCGCCCCGATCTGGAAAAGCCCGGCCTCGCGCCGGGCTTTTTTCGTGTCGAAGGTCGGTCCCGTCGAAAAATCCGTGGCGCCCCGGCGGCACAAGTGTGTCCTTTCTGCGCCGATGAGCATGCAACCGGTCGGCGGAATGGTGAAGTTAAGCTTAACCCTCTTCCGGCAGGATTCCGGCTCGCGCTAGTGTGGGGTGATTCCTCATGTGGAGGTAACCCCGCACCCGCCTTTCGAGGCGACGCGCGGGTTGGGCGCAATCGCGCCTCAGCGACGATTCGTGGAGGCGGTACGGGTCATGAGGGTCGATGAAACGGCGCGCCTTTGCAGGCGTGTCGGCGCTTCCGTCGTCTCTGTCGTGGTCGGTCTCGCGGCAAGCGTGACGATGGCGAGCGAGACCATGGCGGCCTCCGCGGACGGGGCGGCGACGCCTTTGCCGATAGCGGCGACGCTCGGTGCCGGCTATGCCGGCGACCAATCCTCGTGGGTGATCGGCCTGCCGCCGCACATGCACAACGCCACCGGCCTCGCGGTCCTCATCGGCCTCACCGTCTTCGCGACGATCCTGTCGCTGCTGCATCTACGCGAGCGGGGACGATGGACGCGGCGCGAGCGCGAACTCATCGCCGACCTCGACATCCTGCGCGGTTCCGAGGATCGGGCCGAGATGCTGCTCAGCTCCGAGCGGCAGGTCATCGTCACGTGGTCCGGGCGGGGCGAGCCGGTCATCGAGGGCGACCTGACCCTCGCCTTCGACGGCAACCGCACGAAGCCCGGTCCCGCCGGGCTCATCCTCGCCTTCGGCACCTGGCTGCTGCCGGCGGATGCCGGCGCGATCGAGGCGGCCCTGGAGGCGCTGCGCGAGCGCGGCGCCGGCTTCCGCATGACGGTGCGGGCGCAATCGGGTCGGATCGTCGACGCTCACGGGCAAGCCCTGGCCGGACGGGCCCTGCTGCGCCTGCGTGAGACCACCGAGGAACATCGCGAACTCGCCGAATTGCGTCAGACCCTCGATGAGGCCAAGCGCGGGCTGTCCGCCCTCGCGAGCCTGCTCGACGCCATTCCTCAGCCGGTCTGGCGCCGCAACCGCGATGGCGGCCTCGCCTGGGTCAACACCGCCTACGTCGCCGCCGTGGAAGCCGGCAGCCGGGAGAGGGCCGTCGCCGAAGGGATCGAACTCCTCGACCGTCAGGCGCGCGACCTCATCGCCCGCGGCGACCGGGACCGGTCCGCTTCCGGGGGCAGGGCCGCTCAACGCCTCTCGGCGGTGGTGGCCGGTGGACGGCGCATCCTCGACGTCACCGAGACCGCGATCGATTCCGGCCGCGTCGGTATCGCCGTGGACGTCTCCGAGCTGGAGAGCGTGCGCGCCGACCTTCAGCGCCAGATGGACGCCAACGTCCGTACCCTCGACCAGCTTCCCACCGCGGTGGCGATGTTCGACGCGCGCCAGCGGCTGATCTTCCACAACGCCGCCTATCGCCAGCTCTGGAGCCTCGATCAGGCCTTCCTCGATTCAGGCCCCCTCGACGGCGAGATTCTCGACCATCTGCGCGCCGCCCGGAAACTTCCCGAACAGGCCGACTTCAAGGCCTGGAAGGCCGACGTGCTCGCCGCCTACCGTGCCGTCGAGGCCAGCGAGACATGGTGGCATCCGCCGGATGGACGCTCGCTCCGCGTCGTCGCCGATCCCAACCCGCAGGGCGGTCTGACCTACCTGTTCGACGACGTCTCCGAGAACGTGAAGCTCGAATCCCGCTACAACGCGTTGATGCGGGTGCAGGCCGAGACCCTGGACACCCTCAAGGAGCCGGTGGCGGTGTTCGGCGCCGATGGCCGCCTGACCTTCGCCAACCGCGCCTTCGCCACCCTGTGGCGCCTGGAGGATGCGACCCTCAGCGAGCGTCCCCGCGTCGATACGGTGATCGAGGCCTGCCGCAGGCTCTCGCCCGACGAGGAGCCCTGGCTCGATATCCGCGGCGCCATCACCGGGCTCGAAAGTCGCGCCGGCCTGACCTGCCGCCTGGAGATCGTGGACGGGACGGTGCTCGATTGCGCGGCCCAGCCCCTGCCGGAAGGGGCGACGCTGCTCACCCTCATCGATGTCACCGCCAGCGTGAACGTGGAGCGGGCGCTGACCGACAAGAACGATGCGCTGGAGCGCGCCTCGCAGCTGCGCGACACCTTCGTCCACCACGTTTCCTACGAGCTGCGTTCGCCGCTCACCAACATCATCGGCTTCACCCAGCTCCTCGGCGACGAGACCGTGGGAGCGCTCAACGACCGCCAGCGCGAATATTCCGACCACATCATGCGCTCGTCGGGGGCGCTGCTCGTGATGATCAACGACATTCTCGATCTCGCCTCGATCGATGCCGGCTCACTCGAACTCGCCCGCGAAGTCATCGACGTGAGGGCCACGGTGGAGGCGGCCGCGCGTGGCCTCGAGGATCGCCTGGCCGAATCCGCCATCGGACTCGACCTCGACATGCCCGCCGACATCGGCAATTTCGTCGCCGACGGAAAACGCGTCCGCCAGATCCTGTTCAACCTGCTCTCCAACGCCGTCGGTTTTTCCTCTCCCGGCCAGAGGGTTCGCGTCACGGCCCGGCGGACGGATGCGGAACTGACCCTCACCGTGCGCGACGAGGGTCGCGGGATGCCGGAGGACGTCGCCGCGCGGGTGTTCGACCGCTTCGAGAGCCATACCCTCGGCACCCGCCACCGTGGCGTCGGCCTCGGCCTCTCCATCGTGCGCTCCTTCGTGGAACTCCATGGGGGCCGGGTCGAACTCGCGTCACGGCCGGGCGGTGGGACCTGCGTGACCTGCACCTTTCCCGTGAACAATCCCGAGCCGAAGCGCGCGGCGGCGGAATAGGGGCGAGGGGGAACCGGCGAGTGATGCCGGATCAGAGAACGAAGTCGGAGGCGTGCAATTCCGCTATGACGTCTCGCAGCACGATCTGAAAATCCGCTTTGCCGTCTCCGGTCACATCGCCTTCCACGACGGTCGAACCCCCCACCAGAACGGTGCGGAGTTCGCCCGCATGGTGCGTGAAAGGGCGCGATCCGATGAAGCCGAAAGCCTCGTCCTGGATCGCACCGTTCGCCGCCTGGATCGGAGACAGATCGATCAGGTCGTGACCGGACGTGAAATCGGTGATCTGATCGCGGCGCTCGAGACCGACGACGCTGTCGTCGACGCTCTTGTAGACGAAACGGTCGGCTCCTTCGCCGCCGGTGAGGATATCCCGGCCCAGTCCGCCGACGAGGACATCGTCGCCGCCATTGCCCTTGATCGTATTGGCGGCCGAATTCCCCTTGATCAGATTGGCGAGTGAGTTGCCGCTGGCGTCGACCGCATCGCGTCCGATCAAGGTCAGCTTCTCGATGAACTGGCCCGCGAGGGAAAACGAGACGTAGGATTTGACCAGATCGGTTCCCTGATCCTTCAACTCGATGACGCTGTCGCGCCGATTGTCGACGACGTACGTATCGCTCCCGGCGCCACCGACGAGCCTGTCGGCACCCGACCAGCCGTTGATGTAGTCCTTGAAAATCGAGCCGTTGATCAGATCGTCGCCGACAAAGATCTCCGTGTTCACAAGCAACGGATCTTCCGAGAAATAGGGGCCCATATCCGTCTGATCGAGATCCAGTGAAATGCTGAAGGCCCATTCACCGCCCGTATGGCGGGAGATGGACATGGCAGTTCCGAATGACGGATACATGGTTCCGGGATAGAAAAACTCGAATCCATTGATGGATGCCGAATCGCCATCACTGAACCGGACGGAGTAGCCATCGAACGTGCGACGTGTGACGGCGACGGCCTCGTCGAAACGGTCGAAGATATCGAGCGTCCTGCTGTCTAGATCGGTGTACGCATTGAAGGCGACCATTCCGATCCCCAAGGCTATTGCATGTGCAGGGGTGGACTCACTCCCGGAGTCGGCGACGATAGCGCCCAGTCGAATTGATGACCAGTAGAGAGAATTGGTTATTTGTATATCTGAAGGTTCGCGTGAAAGTTGTTGCGCGAGTATTGCCTCGGGCGCCGGGCGTGAGGCCCGATCGTTGAATTCCACGAGACGAGCGCAGTCCATGGCGTTCGTGGTCTCCGGGCGTACAGAAGTCGCCGGCCTCGCTTTCCGGCGACCGGGAGACAGGATCGGTGGGCCGGATTCTCTCCGCTACTTTTCTTCCCCGCTGGGAGTTGGGTTAAGAAGGCTCGGGTTAGGATTGCCGGGCTATGAGGGCATAATACGCATCTCCTGGCGAAACGGCGGTCGATGTGAAAGGCGGAGATTGTGGCGGTGAGTGAGGACGGTTCGGGCGAGCCCCGGCGCGAGACCAAACCCGCCTGGGCCTTCGTCCTTCCCGACGAGGGCGCCACGGAGGATCTCGGCCGCTTTCTCGCCGAGTTCCTGATACCGGGCGACATCGTCGCGCTGTCCGGCGGTCTCGGCGGCGGCAAGACGACGCTCGCGCGCGCGCTGATCCGCGAACTCGCGGGCGAGCCGGATCTCGAAGTCCCGAGCCCGACCTTCACCCTGATCCAGCCCTACGAGGCCAAGGACGGTCGGCAGATCGTCCATGCCGACCTCTACCGCCTGCGCAGCTCGGACGAACTGGTGGAGCTCGGCTTCGATGAGATGACCGAGACCGCGATCACCCTGGTGGAATGGCCCGAGCGCCTCGGTCCGCGCGACGGGCCGATCCTGTCCGTGGACCTGTCGCTCAGGCCGGAATTCGGCGAGGGTGCACGCTTCGCCCGCATCGATGCCCACGGCGAGATGCGGGCCCGCATGCAGCGCGCCCGGGCCCTGCGGGCCCTGCTCGATCGCAGCGGCTGGGACGAGGCGGAACGCAGTCTCATGCAGGGCGACGCCTCGTCGCGCGCCTACGAGCGGCTGGTGAAACCGGACGGGAGCAAGGCCGTTCTGATGATCTCCCCGGCCCGGGCCGACGGTCCGCCGGTGCGCAACGGCAAGCCCTATAGCGCCATCGTCAAACTCGCCGAGAGCGTCCATGCCTTCGTCGGAGTCGACCGCGGCCTTCGCGCCCTCGGTTTCTCGGCACCCCGCATCTATGGCGAGGATCTCGACGAGGGCCTGCTCATCATCGAGGACCTCGGCTCGGAGCCGGTGGTGGATGCCAACGGTCCACGTCCCGAGCGCTATGCCGAGGCGGTCCGTCTCCTCGCCAAGCTGCACGCGACCGAGCTTCCCGGCGTGCTGCCGGTCGCCGACGGCATCGATCACGTCCTGCCGCCCTACGATCTCGAAGCCCTGCTGTTCGAGACCGAACTCCTGCCCGACTGGTACTGCCCCTCGGTGCGCGGGGCTTCGCTGCCCGCGGCCGCGCGCTCCGAATTCGTGGCGCTCTGGGCCGAGGTGCTGCGCGGCGTCGAGCCGGAGCGGCCGACCTGGACCTTGCGCGACTACCATTCGCCGAACCTGATCTGGTTGCCCGACCGGGAGGGGCTCGAGCGCATCGGCGTCATCGATTTCCAGGATGCGGTGCTCGGCCATCCGGCCTACGACGTCGCCTCGCTGCTGCAGGATGCGCGGGTCGATGCCTCGGCCGATTTCGAGCTGCGCCTGCTCGGCCTCTACGTGCGCGAACGGCGCAACCGCGAGCTGGATTTCGACATGCAGAGCTTCGCGCGGGCCTATGCCGTGATGGCGGCCCAGCGTGCCACCAAGATCCTAGGTATCTTCGCCCGCCTCGACAAGCGCGACGGCAAGCCGGGCTATCTCGCACATCTGCCGCGGATCGAGGGCTACCTCGCCCGCAACCTCGCCCATCCCGCGCTCACCCGCATCCGCTTGTGGCACGAGGAGCACCTTCCGCATCTCGTGGCGAAGATGGCGACGGACGAAGGCGAGGCGTAGGCGGCGCCCGAGGCGGATCTCCGGTCGGCCGAGACGGAGAAGAGCCGCTTTCGGGCTTGACCCGAGGGCCGAGTTCCCCACGATGCCGCCGCACCCGCTGGTGCCTCCAGATCATCCTCCCGGATGTCCGATCCGGGCCGATGCCATAGCCCTCGCGCCCGAGACGCCGACGGAATGTCCGACAGACCCGACCCCGCCATCACCCAGGCCTTCGTCCTCGCCGCCGGCCTCGGCAAACGCATGCGTCCGATCACGGCGACCGTGCCCAAACCCCTGGTGGAGGTGGCGGGACGCGCTCTCCTCGACCATGCCCTGGACAGGGCGGCGGAGGCCGGCATCGCGAATGCGGTCGTCAACGTCCACTACCTCGCCGACCTGCTCGAAGGGCATCTCGGCCGCCGCCGCACTGCTCCCGCGATCCGCATCTCCGACGAGCGCGATGCCCTGCTCGAGACCGGAGGCGGGGTGAAGAAGGCGCTGCCGCTGCTGGGCGCCGACCCCTTTGTCGTGCTCAACTCGGATTCGTTCTGGCTCGAAGGGCCGAAGCCCAATCTCGGCCGCCTGATCGAGACCTGGGAGCCGGAGCGGATGGACATCCTGCTCCTCGTCGCGCCCACCGCCACGAGCCTCGGCTACGAGGGCAAGGGCGATTTCGTGATGAATGCCGGCGGCGCCCTTCAGCGCCGGGGCGAGCGCGAGGTCGCGCCCTTCATCTATGCCGGCGTCGCCATCCTCAAGCCGGACCTGTTCGCCGATACGCCGGAAGGATCGTTCTCCCTCAACCTTCTGTTCGATCGTGCCATCGAGCGGGAGCGCCTGTTCGGCCTGCGCCTCGATGGTCAATGGCTCCATGTCGGCACCCCGGAAGCGATCGAGGCCGCCGAGAAGCGGGTGAAGGCGAGCGCACAGGTGCAGTGACGCCCACGGAAGCGGTGACGGGCGCAGATCGGGATGACGGCATGACAGATTCTCACGTCTTCACGATCCCAACCGGCGCGCCGTTCCTGCCGACGCTCGCCGAGGCGCTGATCTCCGGTCGACTCGTGGGGGATGTCGCCGGCGATCCTTTCGCGCTCGCCAGCGTCACCCTCTACCTGCCGACGCGGCGCGCGACGCGGGCCTTGTCCGCGCTCCTGGCCGAGAGGGTCGGCAGCGCGCTCCTGCCGCGCCTGATCCCGCTGGGTGAGGCCGACGAGGCCGAACTCGACGTCGCCGCCAACCCCTTGCTGGAAAGCGGTCCCGACCAGCTCGCCCCGGCGATGCCGCCGCTGGAGCGCCGGCTGATCCTGGCCCGCCTCGTCCAGGCCTGGGCCGAGACCGTCGACCGCAAGCTGCTCCCCATGGGCGACGACGTGCCCTTCCTCGTCCCGTCCTCGCCGGCCGATGCGGTCTATCTCGCCTCGGATCTCGAAAAGCTGATGGATGCCCTCACGGTGGAGGGGGTGGCCTGGACCGAGATCGCCAGCGCGGTGGAGGCCGAGTATTCGCATTATTTCGGCCTGACCCTCGATTTCGTGCGCATCGCCGCCGAGAACTGGCCGAAGATCCTGCACGACCGCGCCTTGAGCGATCCGGTGGCGCGCTCGCGCACCCTGATCCTTGCGGAGGCGGCGCGGCTGCGTCGCGACAAGCCGGCGGACCCGATCATCATCGCCGGCTCCACCGGATCGGTCCCGGCCACCGCGAAGCTCATCGCCGCCGTCGCGTCGCTGCCGAGGGGGGCCGTGGTGCTGCCGGGCCTCGATCTCGACCTCGACGATGAGGGCTGGAGCGCCATCGAGACGGGGGAGGGGGCGGAGCGCGAGATCGCCCACGGCCATCCCCAAGCCATCCTGCATCGGCTTCTCGGCGCCGGCTGCCTCGATCTCGATCGCGCCGCGATCACCACTCTCGGGCAGCCGACGGATCGCGGCCGGGCGCGGGCCGCTTTGCTGTCGCAGGCCCTGCGCCCCGCCGAGACGACCGATTCCTGGTCCGAACTCACGGCCGATGCGCGCCGCGAGACCGCCGAGACGGGGATGGAGGGGGTCGCGGTCGTCGAGGCGGCCGACGAGCGCGAGGAGGCGCTCGCTGCCGCCATCGCCCTGCGCGAGACGCTGGAGAAGCCCGGCGCCACGGCCGCCCTCGTCACCCCCGACCGCAACCTCGCCATACGGGTCGCGGCCGAACTCGCGCGCTGGGGTATCGTGGCGGAAGATTCCGCCGGTGAGGCACTCTCCGTCAGTCCGGCCGGGCGCCTCGCGCGGATGGCGGCCGAAATGGCGGCCGACCTGCAGCCGCACCGGGTGATCTCCCTTCTGGCGCATCCTCTGGTCCGCCTGTCCATGAAGCGCGATGAGGTCAGGCGCGGGGCGGCGGCCCTCGAGATCGGCGCCCTGCGCGGGCCTGCGCCGGCTCCCGGCTTCGAGGGCCTGCGCAGGGTGCTTGCCGATCGCCGGGTCGCGACGGGACGAATTCCACGGGCACAGCGTCGCCTCACCGATACGGATTGGGATCTCGCCGCCCGGATCGTCGATCGCCTGGAACTGGCTTTCGATGGGTTCCTCCGGTCCGAGGAGGAGGGGAGCGCCGACCTCGTGGCCCTGGGGCGCAGCCATGCCGCCGTCTTCGAGCGGCTGATCGCACCGGCCGAGAGCGATGTGCCGGCGGAGGACAATTCGCTCTGCGTCCTCGACACCCTGTTCGACGATCTCTCGACCTCGGAGCCGGGCCTGCTGTCGGGAAGGCCCCTCGACTACCCGGCCTTCTTCACCGCGCTGGCGCGAGAGCGAGTGGTGGCCTGCGGCGGCGAACGCCCTCACCCTCGCCTGCGAATCCTGGGTCTGCTCGAAGCGCGCCTCCTCGATGCCGACCGCATCGTCCTCGGCGGCCTCGACGAGGGCGTCTGGCCGATGAAGACGGTCACCGACGCCTTCCTCAACCGTCCCATGCGCGAGCGCATCGGCCTCAATCCGCCGGAACGACGGATCGGCCAGACCGCGCATGATTTCGTGCAGGCGCTCGGGTGCCGCGACGCCGTCATCACCCGCTCGGCCAAGCGCGAGGGTGCGCCGACCGTGCCCTCGCGCTTTCTCCAGCGCCTGCAGGCCTTTGCCGGCGAGGCCTGCTGGGACAGGGCCCGCGAGGGCGGCCGGCGCTTTCTGAGCTACGTCGCCGCCCTCGACCGGGGGACGGAGCCCGCGCCGCCGCGCCTGACCCAGCCGAAGCCCAAGCCCGATCCGGCCCTGTTCCCGAGGACATTGAGCGTCACCGAGGTCGAGACCCTGGTGCGCGACCCCTACATCATCTTCGCTCGCCACGTTCTCGGGCTCGATCCCCTGGAACCCGTGGCCGGGCGCCCCGGCGCCAGCGAGCGCGGCACGCTGATTCACGCGGTCCTCGGCGATTTCGCGCAGAGCTATCCCGACATCTTGCCCGACGACGCGGCGACGCGTCTGCGCGCGCTCGCGGAGGAGGAGTTCGCCGAGATCGCGCGAGACTTTCCCGAGCTCTACGCCGAGTGGTGGCCGCGCTACGAGCGCCTCGCCGCCGAGTTCCTGGACTGGGAGACCGAGCGCCGTCCCGCCCTCTCGCGGGTTCGGGCCGAAATGTCCGGACGCTGGGTCCTGCCCATGGGCAAGGAGAGCTTCACGCTACGCGGACGCGCCGACCGCATCGAGCTGCGCCGCGACGGAACCGCCTGCATCGTCGATTACAAGACCGGCCAGCCGCCGAGCAACAAGGAGGTCTTCGCCGGATTCTCGCCTCAGCTCACTCTGGAGGCAGCGATGCTGAAGGCCGGCGCCTTCGAGGGCGTGGCGCGAACCCAGGAGACGCCGGACCTGCTCTACGTTCACGCCACAGGCGGCCGGAAACCGTTCGAACCGCTCTCCGTCAAGCCGCCCCGCGGCGACCCGCGGACCCTGGATGCCATCGTCGAGGAGCATGAACGACGCTTCCGCGGCCTCGTCGCCCGTTTCATGGCGGGGGAGGCGGCCTACGTCTCACGGCCCTATCCGAAATACGCCAAATCCTACGGCGATTACGACCACCTCGCCCGAGTGCTCGAATGGTCGTTGGCTGGTGAGGGCGAGGGATAGATCAAACCGCCTCCTGGCCATGCCCATGGCCGGGGCACGGATTCGCCTCGACCGTCACGTGGGACAGCCCTTCGAGACCGGCGAGCTTCGCCTTGTAGGCTGCCGGCGCCTGCGGATCGTCCGATACGAGAGAGACGATCAAGCCGGTATGGCCGGGGCCGAGACGCCAGAGGTGGAGATCGGTGATGGTGTCGCCATTCGTCTCCAGGCGTCCGCGCACGGCCTTGGCGAGGCCCCGGTCGGGCACGGCATCGAGAAGCGTCGCGCCGGCCGAGCGGATCAGCGTCCAGGACCAGGCGACGATGACCACCGTGCCCACCAGCCCCATGGCGGGGTCGAGCCAGGCGATTCCGAGGTAGCGGCCCGCCAGCAGGGCGACGATGGCCAGGACCGAGGTCAGCGCATCCGCCAGCACATGGACATAGGCCGCGCGCAGGTTGCTGTCCCCGTCGCCGGCATGCCCATGCTCGTCGTGGCGATCGTGGAGGTGCTCATGATGGTCCGCATCGTCGCGAGCGTGCCCGTGGCCGTGAGCGTGTCCATGGTCGTGTCCGTCGCCGTGGAGCAGCCAGGCGCTGGCGAGGTTCACGAACAGGCCGAGCACGGCGATGGGAAGGGCCTCGCCGAAGGCGATGGTTTGCGGGCTGGCGAGGCGCGTAAGGCTCTCGTAGCCGATGGCGAGCGCGATCATGGCGAGGATGATGGCACTGGCGAAGGCGGCGAGATCGCCGAGCTTGGCCGTGCCAAAGGCGAAACGCGGGTCGTCGGCATGGAGGCGGGCGAAGCGGTAGGCCAGGGCCGCGATGCCGAGCGCCGCCGCATGGGTCGACATGTGCCAGCCATCGGCGGTGAGGGCCATCGAGCCGAAGACGGCGCCGCCGACGATCTCGGCCACCATCATCGCCAGTGTGAGGCCGACGACGAGGACGGTCCGGCGCTCGTTCCGCGCATGCGAGCGCCCGAGGAAATCATGGCGGTGCTGCCAGGTCTCGACACTGTGGCTGTGCATGGATCGCGCCTTCCGCATGGTGTGCAAGGCGGGAACATAGGGGGCTTTGGCGAGGCGATCACCCATCTCCCTCGCGGGAAATGCCTCTGGAGGGAGGAGGCCAAGGCCGGCTATGGAGAGATGCTTCAAGCCCGGAGACAGACAGGTTGCCCTTCGTCGTCGACGATCTCACCAAGGCGAGCCAGCGCCGTGCCGCCGACCCGCTGGCCTCGGCCTGGGTCTCCGCCAATGCCGGAGCGGGAAAGACCAAGGTCCTCACCGACCGGGTCGTGCGCCTCCTCCTCAACGGCGCGCCGCCCGCCCGCATCCTCTGCCTCACCTTCACCAAGGCCGCGGCGGCGAACATGTCGATCCGGGTGTTCCGCACCCTCGGGCGCTGGGTCACCCTCGACGACGCCGCGCTGACCGCCGAACTCACCGAGTTGACCGGAAAGGCGCCCGCTCGCCGCCTGCTGAAAGTGGCGCGGCGCCTGTTCGCCCGCGCGGTCGAGACGCCGGGCGGCCTCAAGATCGAGACGCTGCATGCCCTCTGCGAGCGGCTGCTGCACATGTTCCCGTTCGAGGCCAACGTGCCCGCCCGCTTCCAGGTGCTCGACGAAAACCAGGCCTCGGACATGTTCGCGGCCGAGACGGACCGTGTGCTCGCTGTGGCGATGACGGCCAGGAACCCCGAGCTCCGGGCGGCATGGGACCGTGTCGGGCCGGAGGCCACCGGCGAAACCTTGCGTTCGGTCCTGCGCGCGGCGATGCGCGCGCGCTCCCTGTTCGACGGTAGTGATGGCCTCGCCGCGCCGGTCGCAGCCTTGTCCACGGCCCTCGGCCTTCGCACCGCCGACACGGTGGAAGCGATCGTGGAACGCATGCTCACCGGAGGTCTCGACGGCTGGAGCGAGCTTTCGCAGCGCCTGCGGACGGGAAAGGCGACCGATGAGGGCCTCGCCGACAGGCTGGTCGCGGCTGAGGCGGCGACGGACCCCACCGACAAGCTCGATCTCTACCGCTCCGTCTTCTTCACGGAAAAGGGGACGCCGAAGGCCGATAAAAGCCTCGGCACCAAGGACGTCCCCGGCGAGGTGAAGGAGGCGCTCCTCGCCGAACGCGACAGGCTCGACCCGCTCTTCGATACCCTACGCGCCGCGCGGGCGCTGGAGCGGACACAGGCCCTGTTCGTCATCGCCATGGAGATTCATCGGCGGGTCGAGCGCCAGAAGACGCGGCTCGGCGCCCTCGATTTCGACGATCTGATCCACAAGGCGCTGGATCTGCTCTCGCGGGTGGATGCGACCTGGGTCCTGTACAAGCTCGACCGGGGGATCGATCACGTCCTCGTGGACGAGGCACAGGACACCAACCCGCGCCAATGGGACATCCTGCGCCGCATCACCGCGGATTTCGCCAGCGGCGAGGGCGCCCGCGAGATTTTGCGCACGCGCTTCGCGGTGGGGGACCCGAAGCAATCGATCTACAGCTTCCAGGGGGCGGAGCCGCGCGAATTCGCAACCGTGCACCGCGAATGGCGGACGGCGTCGGAACAGGCCGGGCTGCCCTTCGAGGACGTCACGCTGAACCTGTCGTTCCGCTCGACCAAGGGCATCCTGCGCGCGGTGGACGCCACCTTCGCCGTTCCCGAGCATTACCAGGGCCTGTCCTTCGGCGATGCCGCGATCGGCACCACGCACGAGACCGCCCGCCGGGACGCGCCGGGTGTGGTCGAGATCTGGCCGGTGGAGATTCCCGCCGAGGAGGACGAGCCGGATGCCTGGGCGGCACCGGTGGACGCGCCGGAGGCCAATGCACCTTCCATCGTCACGGCCCGGCGCGTGGCGCGGGCGGTGAAGACCTGGACCACCGCCGGTGACGAGGGAGGCCGCGTCTGGCGCCCCGGCGACGTGCTCATTCTCGTGCGCAAGCGCTCGGCTGCGTTCGAGGAGGTGATCCGCGCCCTGAAAGTGTGCGGCGTGCCGGTGGCGGGCCAGGACCGCCTCGACATCACCGCCCATATCGCGGTGAACGACCTCGTCTCCGTCGGCCGCGCAGGGCTGCTGCCTGCCGACGATCTCACGTTGGCCGGCGCCCTGAAGACACCCTTGGTCGGGCTCGACGACGACGACCTCGTCCGCATCGCCGCTGGTCGCGAGGAATCCGAGACCCTGGAGGATGCGCTCGCGCGTCATGCGGCGGCGGGCGAACCGGCCGCGATTCGGGGCTATGCCGCCCTTACCCTATGGATCGATCTTGCCGCACGGCACGGACCCTTCGGTTTCTACGCGAGCCTGCTCGGGCCGCATGAAGGGCGGATGCGATTGGTCGCGCGCCTCGGCGGTGAGGCGGGGGATGCCATCGACGTGTTCCTGATGAAGGCGGCCGAGGCGGAGCAGGCGGCGGAAGCTCCGTCCCTCGACTGCTTCCTCACCCGCTACGACATCACCCCGGGGCGTGGCGTCAACGGGCTCACCGTCAAGCGCGATCTCGAATCCGGCCGCAACGAGGTCCGGGTCATGACGATTCACGGCGCCAAGGGCCTCGAGGCGCCCGTCGTCGTGATGATCGACGGCTGCGAACCGCTCGGGCGCAACGATCCGCAACTCCTCGCCATGCCGGGGGGCCGGGACGGGGCGTTGCCGCCGGTCTGGGCCGGGTCGAAGACGCAGGATGCGGAAGCCGTCGCCTCCGCCCGCGCGGACCATCAGGCCCGCGCCCGTGAGGAGCATAACCGGCTCCTCTACGTCGCCCTGACCCGCGCCGCCGACCGCCTCGTCATCGCGCCCTATCGCGGCCACGAGGAGCAGGGCGAGACCGCCTGGTGCGAGATGGTCCGAAAGGGGCTGGAGCAGGAGTTCGGGTCCGGCGAATCGATCGAGACCGCCTATGGCCCCGCCCTTCTGTGGCGCGATGGGACGGCGCGATCCATCTCCGTCGACGATGCGGGTGAGGACCTTGCCGAGCCATCGATTCCGGCATGGCTGAGGCAGCCGGCGCGGATCGAAGTCGAGGTGGCGCCGCCGGTCAGTCCCTCCGGTGCCCTCGGCGCCGCCGATGGGCAGCGCGAGGTGCCACGGCGGCAGTCGAACCCGCATTCACGCCGTCGGGGCATCCTCATCCATTCGCTGATCGAGCACCTTCCACGGCTCGATAAGAACCAGAGACCGAACGCCGCTGCCTCGTTCGTCAGAGCACGGGCGCCGTCGCTCCCCGCTGCCGAACAGGACCGGTTGGTCGCGGATGTCCTGAGATTGCTCGACGACCCCGCTCTCATCACGCTCTTCGACGGCGATGCGAGAGCCGAGGTCACCCTGTCGGGGCGCGTCGACGTGGAAGGGCGTCCGAGATCGGTCTTCGGCCGCGTCGATCGGCTCAGCATCCGCCCGGACAGAATCGTCGTCGCAGATTTCAAGACGAGTCGACCGCCCGCGGATCATGCTCCCGTCCCTGAAGACGAGGCGGCGCAGATCGCCCTCTACGTGGCGCTTCTGCGGGACATCTATCCGGGCCGTCCCGTCGAGGCGATGCTGGTCTGGACCTCCGGGCCGGTCATTCGCCATCTCGGCGAGGCCGACATTTCGTCGGCGCTCGCCTCGCTCGCTTCGCGTCCGGCTCAGCCTGCCGTCACGGCGTCAGCTTGATGATCTGCCCGTCCGGGCCGTCCGTCACCGCGTAGACCGCACCATCGCCGCCGACTCTCACGTCGCGGATACGGTGATCGAGGGGGATGCGCTCCTCGGTGACCACCTTGTCGCCGTCGAGCTTCAGCGCGACGATGCCGCCGCTCACGAGGCCACCGACGAGGAAGGCGTCCTTCCAGGCCGGAAACAGCGTGCCGGTGTAGAGGGCCATGCCGGACGGGCCGATCACGGGATCCCAGTAATAGACCGGCTGGACCGTGCCGCCCGCCTGAGTCTTGCCCTCGCCGATCTTCTCGCCGCTATACTCGATGCCGTAGGTCACTTCCGGCCAGCCGTAGTTCAAACCCGGCCGGGGACGGTTCAACTCGTCGCCCCCGCGCGGTCCATGCTCGACGGTCCAGAGTCGCCCCTGACCGTCGAGGGCGGCGGACTGAATGTTGCGGTGGCCGTAGGACCAGATCTCGGGCTTGGCCTTCTCGCCGCCCGTGAACGGGTTGTCCTTGGGTGCATTGCCGTCGGTGTCGATGCGGAAGACCTTGCCGAGGCCGCTGGTGAGATCCTGCGCCTGGACGCGGGTGACCTTATCCGAGCGCTCGCCCACGGTGACGAACAGCTTGCCATCCGGCGCGAAGACGAGGCGAGAGCCGAAATGCTTGTCGCCGTCATAGGTCGGCATCTGGCGGAAGATGACCTTCACCTCGTCGAGGCGACCGCCATCCTTGTCCTCGATGAGCTTGGCGCGGGCGACCGTCGTGCCGTTTCCCTTCTCGCGCGGCTCGGAATAGCTGAAATAGATCAGGCGATCGGCAACGAAGCTCGGGCTGAGCGCCACGTCGAGCAGGCCGCCCTGGCCACGCGCATCCACCTTCGGCACGCCGGCGATCGGCTGGCCGAGCGCGCCGTCCTTCGCGACGATGCGCATCTTTCCGGCCTTCTCGGTCACCAGCATGCGGCCGTCCGGCAAGAACTCCATGGCCCAGGGGCTGTCGAGGCCCTTGGCGACGGTCGTGGTCTGGACCTTGGTCGCCTCGATCGGCTTCGGTGCGCGGGTCTGGTTGGGAAGCAGGGGCTTGTAGGTGGTGTTCGCGGGCGCCGTCTCGGCGGGCTCTCCACCTGCGGCTTCGTGCTGGGGCGCGGCGAAGGAATCGCCTCCGATCCGCGGTTGAGGCGTCCCGGAATTGCCGTCCTGCGCGAAGGCGCCGGTGCCGAGGCTCAGGACGGCGACGGAAGCGAGCAAGGTCGGAGAGATGCGCGTCACGTGGTGATATCCTCCATGGCCGGCGTTCAGGAGACCGGCTCTCGGCCTTTTGCGGGATTCAATCGCCGGGTGGCGGCCGAGTCCGCGTTGAACCGGCGGTGTACGGGCGCGCGTGGATGCGCACCTGACCGATTACCGTTCGAGGGGGAGATGGGGCGACGCGACGGCTTTGGCGAGGGGCGACCTGCATCAAGCTTCGCACATCGCGCCGGATGCCGCTGCCCGACCTGCGGCGTACGAGTGGGACCGTGCTCGCGTGACGCTGCCGAGCACCTGTGGATGAGCCATGTGCGGGTCTAACGGCTGCTCTGCACTGTTATTCTTACGCCTTGACCGTCCCGGTTCGCGTTGCCAACTGTCTCTGCAAGCCGGCGCGGACGTGGTCTCGCGGACCGTGCAACGTGAAAGGGATCATGATGGCGACGGTAAAAGTAACCGACGCGAGCTTCGAGCAGGACGTTCTCAAGTCCGTGGAGCCCGTAGTCGTCGATTTTTGGGCGGAATGGTGCGGTCCTTGCCGCCAGATCGGCCCGGCCCTCGAAGAGATTTCCGCTGACATGCAGGGTCGCGTGAAGATCGCCAAGGTGAACGTGGACGAGAACCCGGAGATCGCCGCCCAGTACGGCATCCGCTCGATCCCGGCGCTCCTGATCTTCAAAGACGGTCAGCTTGCCAGCCAGAAGGTCGGCGCCGCTCCCAAGGGTGACCTGACCCGTTGGATCGAGGCCAGCGCCTGATCGCGGCACCCGGAGCGTTACCCCGAAAGGTGTGAACCGGCATTCGGAAAGGACGATGCTCCGACGCGATGTGAAAAAGCCCGGCTGAGAAGCCGGGCTTTTTCTTTGGCCGGTTCTCCGACAAGCGCCGTCACCGATCGGCGCCCGGAAACGAAAAAACCCGGCCGTGAGGCCGGGCTTCTCCGTTTCGAGACCTTTGTCGACGTTGCGACGTAGCGGCTTAGTACGAGCCGAACTTGTAGTTCAGACCAGCGCGGACGACAGCGAACTCGGTCTCGCGAGCCGAGGGGCTGAGCGCGATGACGTTGGTGCGCGGGTTGAACACCGAGCGGGCGCCGTTGCCATCCTGCTCGAGGTTCACGTACAGGCCTTCGACCTTCAGCGTGACGGCCGAAGAGCGGAAGAAGTTCAGGAACGAGTCGACCGGCAGAGCGTACTCGATACCACCACCAGCGGTGTAGCCGGTGCGGAAGTCTTCGCCGCCCGAACCGCCGTCGCCGTAGGCGAAGCCGCCGGTGCCGTAGAACAGGACGCGGTCGAACGCGTAACCGACGCGGCCACGGACCGTGCCGAAGAAGTTCATCTGGTTGCCCGGGAGGACAGCAGCAGCGGCAGGAGCAGCGAAGGCCGCACCGGGGGTGCCGGTGAAGGTGTAGGTGCCGCGGCGAGCGCTGTTGCCGAAGTCGGTGTACTGAGCGTCAGCTTCGATACCGACAACCAGGCCCGAACCCGGGGTGAACTGGTAGTTGTAGCCGACCTGGCCACCGCCAGTGAAGCCTTCGAGGTTGTTGCCGCCGCTGCTGACCAGCACGCCGTTGGTCGCGCCGGAATTCAGCACGGAACCGGTCGGCAGGTTGAAGCGGTTGCTGTCGCTGGCATCGAAGCCGTAACCGGCGTTGATACCGAAGTAGAAACCGGTCCAGGTGAACACCGGCACCGGCACGAAGACCGGCGGCGCAGCGCGGCGCGGAAGGTCGGCGGCGGTTGCCGCCGCCGTGAGGGCCGTAAAGGCCGCGAAAGACGTAAGAAGCTTTTTCATCATTGATCCCCAGCGAAGTGCCCGATCGATGGTGAAACTAGACGATTTTCCACAGCCGAGATGTAGCGCTGGGGCCACACCCAAAGCTAGACGCCACAACCGTGGCAGCTCCGGTGGAATTAGGGGATCGTCCGTACGGTTTGATCGGGACGAACACCAAATCATAACGTCTCATGAACCCTCAGCGCGGCGCGGGTGACCGCAATTGCCGATATTTGTCCAATAGCGACGCTACGTTGGACCATTTTTCCGACGAATCGCCGATTTCAGGGCGAGCCGGTGCGGACGCTGAATGAGTCTGGGCCGGCGCTTCGCGATCAGGTCGGCGGTGTGCCGTTGGCCGTGAGAACATTGCCGGCGAGGTAGAGCGAGCCGCAGATCAGGACACGCGGCGGCTGCTCGAAAGCGAAATCGGCGAGACTCTCCAGGGCGGCTTCGACGCTGGAGGCGACATGGGCGGTAAGGCCGACATCGGCGGCGATCTGCGCGACCTCCTCGGCGGGACGGGCGGCCATCTGACCTCCGATCGGGACAGCGATCAGGCCGCGGGCCAGCCCCACGAAATTGCGCAGGAAACCTTCCGCGTCCTTCGTGCCGAGCAGGCCGACTACGAGGACGAGCGGCACGTCGCTGCGCTCTCCGAGATCCGCCATCGCCGTCGCCAGGATGCGACCGCCATCGATGTTGTGGCCGCCGTCGAGCCAGAGCTCGGCGCCGTCCGGTGTCATTTCGGCGAGGCGGCCGCGGTTGAGCCGTTGCAGGCGCCCCGGCCATTCCACCTTGTTGAGACCGGTCTCGATCGCCGCCACGCCGATATCGCCGAAGCCGGCCGCGCGCAGGGCCGCGATCGCGGTAGCGGCATTAGTGAACTGGTGGCGACCGTTGAGGCGAGGCTGCGGCAGGTCGAACAGGTCGACCTCATCCTGATAGACGATGCGCCCACGCTCGGCATGGACGGAGAAATCCTGGTTGCCGACACGGATCGGAGTGGCCCCGATCTCTTCGGCGAAGCGGCACAGGACCGAATCCGCCTCCTTGTAATCCTGGGCCGCGATGATGGCCGGGCAGCCGCGCTTGAAGATCCCCGCCTTCTCGGTCGCGACCGCTTCGACCGTATCGCCGAGATATTCCGCATGGTCGCGCCCGATCGGCGTGACGACGGCCGCGGCGGGGTTGTCGATGACGTTGGTGGCGTCGACCCGGCCGCCGAGTCCGACCTCCAGAAGCAGGACGTCAGCCGGAGTTTCCGAGAATAGGAGAAAGGCCGCGGCCGTGGTGATCTCGAACACCGTGATCGGCTCGCCGGCATTGGCCGCCTCGCAGCGGGCCAGGGCGTCCGCGAGCTGGTCCTCGGGCACGTAGCTGCCGCCGCCGATCGCACCGATGCGGATGCGTTCGTGAAAACGGACGAGGTGCGGCGACGTGTAGACGTGCGCGGCAAGCCCGCCCGCTTCGAGAATCGCCCGCATGAACGCGATGGTCGATCCCTTGCCGTTGGTCCCGGCCACATGGATCACGGGAGGCAGCTTGCGTTCGGGATGCCCGAGCCGCTCGAGCAACCGCTGGATCCGCCCGAGCGACAAGTCGATCGTGCGGGGGTGGAGTGCCAGGAAGCGCGCCATCAGCGCGTCGGAAGAATCCATGGATCGGCTCGCCGTATCGCGTGGGCTCAGGCCGGCTCGGCGACGGCGGTCGTGCGCGCCGGTGCCGTCGTCGCGGGCTGCTTCATCAGCAGGCCGCAGAGCCGGGAAATCGTCTCCTTCAGGGCGTGCCGGTGCACGACCTGATCGACCATGCCATGTTCTTGCAGGTACTCGGCGCGCTGGAAACCGTCGGGCAGTTTCTCTCGGATCGTCTGCTCGATGACGCGCGGACCTGCAAAACAGATCAGGGCGCCGGGTTCGGCGAGATGAACGTCGCCGAGCATGGCATACGACGCCGTCACGCCCCCCGTGGTCGGGTTGGTGAGCACCACGATGTAGGGAAGCTTCGCCGCGTTCAGCCGGCGCACGGCCACCGTGGTGCGCGGCATCTGCATGAGCGACAGGATGCCCTCCTGCATGCGCGCTCCGCCGGAGGCCGAGAACAGGATGTAGGGCGTGCGCTTGTCGAGAGCCGTCTCGGCGCCGCGGACGAAGGCCTCGCCTGCCGCCATGCCGAGCGAACCGGCCATGAAGGCGAAATCCTGCACCGCCAGCGTCATCGGCAGCCCCGAGACCCGGCCGAAGCCGATCTTGAAAGCGTCCGGCATGCCGGTCTTGGCACGAGCGTCCTTCAGGCGGTCGGCATAGCGCTTCTCGTCGCGGAACTTCAACGGGTCGGTGGCCACCTCCGGCAGCGGCACGTCGATCCAGGTGCCCTCGTCGAACATCATCTTCAGGCGCGCTTGCGCGCTCATCTTCAGATGGTGCTCGGAGCCGGGAATGACCCAGTGGTTCCCCTCCACCTCCTTGTGGAACACCATCTGCCCGGTATCCGGGCACTTGACCCAGAGATTCTCGGGGGTCTCGCGCTTGAACAGGGTCTTGATCTTGGGGCGCACGACCTCCGAGATCCAGTTCATGGGTTCAACCATCGTCGACGGACCATTCTTGAGGAAAGGGGTCTCGGATGAGCCGAAGATCGGCTCTCGGGTGGATCGTTCCGGCGCAGCTCGCTCAGGCGGTCTGGCCGCGCACGCCCTGGGCCAGTTCGCGCACCAGGGCGCTCACCGTCTCGGCGGCGTCCCGGCCGTCCACCACCGCCCGGTGGATCACATCGACCAGGGCCGAGCCGACGACGACACCGTCCGCGCCCTTCGCGATCGCGGCCGCCTGAGCGCCCGTTCTCACACCGAAACCCACGACGACCGGCAATTCCGTATGGCGCCGGATCCGCGCCACCGCCTCGGCCACGCGTCCGAAATCGGGCGTCGCCGTACCGGTGATGCCGGTGATCGACACATAATAGACGAAGCCGGCGGTGTTCGCGAGGACGGCGGGAAGCCGGCGCTCGTCGGTCGTGGGAGTCGCGAGCCTGATGAAGGCGAGACCTTTCGCGAGTGCCGGCAGGCAGAGTTCGTCGTCCTCTTCCGGCGGCAGGTCGACGACGATCAGGCCGTCGATGCCTGCCGCGACGGCATCGTCGATGAAGCGGTCGACGCCATAGGCATGGATCGGGTTGTAATAGCCCATCAGGATGACCGGGGTTCCGGCATTGCCTTCCCGGAAGCGGCGGACGAGACCGAGGGTCTTGATCAGATCCTGTCCGCCCTTCAGGGCGCGGAGCGCCGCGGCCTGGATCGCCGGTCCGTCCGCCATCGGGTCGGTGAACGGGAGACCGAACTCGACGATGTCGGCACCGGCCTCCGGCAGCGCCTGAAGCACCTTCAAGGAGGTCTCGGCATCGGGATCGCCCGCCATCACGTAGGTCACGAGGGCGGCGCGCCCTTCCGCACGGCAGCGGGCGAAGGTGGCCTCGATGCGCGTCTCCACGGAACCGGTGGGGCTGACCGAGGTCGAAAGGGTCTCTGACGGCGAAAGGGTCATGGCGCCTGCGTCTCGCGGCCCGCCCTCCGAGAAGAGGCGGCCCAGGAACAAGCCGTCGCGCCTACACCATCGCGGCCTGCCCGTGAAGCGCGACGTGCCGAGGGGACGCGGGTCCGACCCAGGCGCGACCCCGTCGGCGAAGGAGCGGGCATCGTCGGGCATCGTGTCAACCAAGCCTTAATCTCGTTTCGAAAGCCGTCCTTCAATCCCGCATGCGAGAGAGACGAAGGGAGTGTCCGGAGACGTGTCGCGAAGTGCGGCGGCTCGCCCTGCGGCGAGGCCGGTCTCGACCGTTCCGCGCCATCCAACGGAGAAGTCGGTGGTCACACTGGAGGTCGCCCTCGCTCTCATCCTGTTCGCCGTCCTGGCCACGGCTTGCGTCCTCGCCTGGCTCCGTCGCCGACCGATCGGCGACGGGACCGAGATCGAACGGCTCCAGGACCGCATCTGGCGGATGTCGGAGAGCGAGGAGCGCTACCGCGCCCTGGTGGAGGCGACCACCGACGTCATCGTCCAGCGCGACGCCAACGGACGGATCACTTTCGCCAATGACGGGTTCGGCCACCTCCTCGGAGCCGAGCCGCTGACGCTGCTCGGTTCGACGGTTCAGCTCGAAATCCTCGAACAGGGGCTTCGTCATCAACAGGCCGACGGCGTCAGCCGGATCGAGATGCAGGTGCGACCCGTCGACGGCATCCCGCGCTGGTTCTCCTTCATCGAGACGCCCGTGACCGGACCGGGCGGACGGACTCAATGGTTACGCGCCGGCTCCGACATCACCGAACGGATCGAATCCGCCCGCTCCCTCGACGAGGCGCGGCACCGCGCCGAGGCGGCCAACGTGGCCAAGTCCCGCTTTCTCGCGACCGTCAGCCACGAGTTCCGCACGCCGCTCAACGGCATCCTCGGCATGGCCGACCTCGTTCTGGAGACCGGGCTGGACGCCGAACAGCGGACCTATGTGGAGGCGGTGCAGACGTCCGGCCGGGCCTTGCTGACGCTCATCGACGGCATCCTCGACTTTTCGCGGATCGAGGCCGGCCGTCTCGACCTGTCGGCCGAGCCGTTCGACGTCCGTGCGGTGGTGGAGGGCGTGGTCGAACTCCTCGCGCCCCGCGCCCAGGACAAGGGTATCGAGATCGCCATCGACGTGGCGGACGACGTGCCCACGGAGGTCGTCGGCGACGCCGACCGGGTCCGCCAGATCGTGGTCAATCTCGCCGGCAACGCGATCAAGTTCACCAACCGTGGCGGCGTCGGCGTCACCATGCGCTGGGTCGAGCGAGAGATCGTCCTGGCGATCGCCGATACGGGACCGGGAATTCCCGACGCGCGCATCCCCATCCTGTTCGAGGAATTCGAGCAGGGCGACAACAGCGCCAGCACGCGCCACGAGGGAACCGGCCTCGGCCTCGCCATCACCCGACGCCTCGTCTCGCAGATGGGGGGGCGCATCGATGCGAGGTCGGTGGTCGGTCGCGGCAGCACCTTCACCGTCCATCTGCCCCTGCCGGCGGGCGCTGTCAGCGAGAGCGCCTTGCCCCGAATCTCCCTCGACGGCCGCCGGATCCTGATCGTCGCCGAGTCGCCCTATCAGGCGCCGTTCCTTGCCCGGCGCCTGTCCCGCTCGGGCGCATCGGCGGTGGTGGTACCCAGTCTCGATGCCGGGCTCGACGCATTGTCGGGCGTCTACTTCGATGCGGTCATCGCCGACCGCTCGCTCGGCGATGAGAGCGTGCGCAGCCTCGCGGCGGAAGCCAGGAGATGCGGCGTGCGCTGCAGCCTCATCCTCCTTTCTCCCTTCGACCGCCGCGAATTCGGCGCACCGGGGGCTGCCGGCTTCGACAGCTATCTCATCAAGCCGGTGCGAGCCCGCTCGCTCTTCGACCGCCTCCTCGAACCGACTTCAATCACAGCCAGCTCCGATCCGGCCGTGGGACCGGCGCCCGGCTTTGACGCGGTCTCGCCTCCCAAGGTGAAGGCTCGCGGAGTGCCGGGCATCCGCGTTCTTCTCGCCGAGGACAACCCGATCAACGCCCTCCTGGCGACCAGGGCGCTGGAACGGCTCGGCGCCGAGGTGGTGCTCGCGCGGGACGGACTCGAAGCGCTGGTCCAGCTCGATCGTCCCAATTCCCGGTTCGACCTCGCCCTGATCGACATCCGAATGCCGGGGATCGACGGCCTCGAAACGGCGCGGCGCATCCGTGTAAGCGAGGCCGAGCACGGCCTCGCACCGCTCCACCTCGTGGCGCTCACCGCCAATACCGGCCGCGAGGACGAGCGGGCCGCACGCGAAGCCGGGTTCGACGCCTTCCTGCCAAAGCCCCTCGACCTCAAGACCCTGCCGGCCATCCTCGACAGGACCACCGCCGCCGCGGCCTGAAGCTCCCTCGGCGAGACAGCCTCCGCGTCGCCCGGCCCGGAGGCTTGAACCAGACCTGACGATCGACCGATCAATGTCTCTCTGTCGACTCCGACACGGCCGGAACGCATCCCGGTCTGGGGGAGACGCGGGAGCCCGGGAATGCGCCTTGGCGACCTCGCTGGCCGGCGACGCCCGATGCCACGACCCCTGGTCGATCCTCGTCACAGCCATGCGATCCTGTTTTGGAGACACACCGGTGATGAAGGTCGCCCCGGGGGGATGAGGCGTTTCGGAGCCGGGCTGGCAGCTCCATGCTCGTGACCCCCGAAGCATGGCTTCTCACCGTGCCGGGCGTGACCTCGCCGGGGCGGTACGTCCTGCACGACAGGGTTGCCCCGCCAGCGAGGCGGCCCGGTCGCATCGTCCTGCGCCGCGAACACGGATTCGCAGCATCCCACACATCATGCCGCTTCCAGCCGGATTTGAGAGGCAGGAGTTTCCCGCTCCCAGCCTCGCGTTGACAGGGCGCGGCGCGCGAGCGAACACGGGCCCCATGCAAGCACCAGCCTCGCCACCGTCCGACGCCAAGGCGCCGATGCCGCCATCGCCGAACCGGGATGGTCTCGTGGCCTGGGGCGTGGCAGCCGTCGTGGTGGTCACTGTCCTGATAGGCACCTTCGCGCCGTCGTCGCACGGCCGCTCCGGGCCTTCGTCTTCGGCCGACGACGCCACCTGCGCCGAGTGGAGCGACGGGTGCACGATCTGCCAGCGGCACGCGGAAGGGTTGGCCTGCTCCCTGCCGGGCATCGCCTGCGTTCCGCAAGAACAGCATTGCCTTCGCCATTCCGGGGGATGACCGGGTCGTCCGCTCCGATCCGCCTCCGCTTCGCGCCGAGCCCCAATGGGCGCCTCCATCTCGGCCATGCCTATTCGGCGCTGGTCAATCGGGATTACGCCAGGCGGCTCGGCGGCGAACTCATTCTGCGCATCGAGGATATCGACCCGGTGCGGTCGCGCCCCGAACTGATCGCCGCCATCGAGGACGACCTCGCCTGGCTCGGAATCGAATTCGCTGGCCCGGTCCGGCGTCAGTCACGGCATCTGCCGGCCTATCGCGATGCCGTCGAGATGCTCGGCTCGCGCGGCCTCGCCTATCCCTGCTTCTGCTCTCGCGCCGCGGTGATCTCGGCCGCAGGGCCTGACCCGGCCCGTGACCCGGACGGGGCGCCGCTTTATCCCGGCACCTGCCACTCGCTCGATCCCGCCGACCGGGCGTCACGCCTCGCCGCCGGGCTTTTGCATGGCTGGCGACTCGATATCGGTCGCGCCCTCGCGCGCGTCCCCGGCCCGCATCGTTTCCGCAGTCTCGACGCGGCTGGCGCCGAAACGGTGCATGCCGCCGATCCGGTCCGCTGGGGCGATGCGCTGATCGCCCGCCGCGACGTGCCGACGAGCTACCATCTCTCCGTCGTGATCGACGATGCCGTCCAAGAGGTCAGCCACGTGGTTCGCGGTGCCGATCTCCTGGCCTCCACCGATCTCCACATCCTGTTGCAGGCGCTGCTCGGCGTCGCGAGCCCGGCCTATCGTCATCATTCCCTCATCCTCGGGCCGGACGGGACGAAGCTCGCCAAGTCGCGCGGCTCGGAATCCCTCGGCGACCTGAGGGCGCAGGGCGTCACGCCGGCGGAGATCCGCCGCCGTCTCGGGTTCGGATGAGGGGAGAGGGCCTCAGCGCGGTGCGTCGCGCTGGGCCATGGCATTGCCGGTGCGCGATTTCTGCATCGTGCCCTCGATCTGCTCGCGCTGGCGCGTGAACTCGGTGAGCATTCGCCCGTCGAGCTCGCGCCCGCGCGGCACGCGGATCTTCATCGGATCGACGAAGTGACCGTTGATGATGACCTCGTAATGCAGGTGCGCGCCGGTGGAGAGGCCGGTGGACCCGACATAGCCGATCACCTGTCCCTGGCGCACCTTGGCGCCGGACGTGACCCCGCGGGCGAAGCGCGACATGTGGTTGTAGGTCGTGACGTAGCCGTTGATGTGCTGCAGCTCGACACGGCGGCCGTAGCCCGAATCCCAATCCGCCTTGATGACGGTGCCATTGCCGGCGGCGACGATCGGCGTGCCGATCGGGTTGGCCCAGTCCACGCCGGTATGCAGCTTGGCATAGCCGAGGATCGGGTGACGCCTGTAGCCGAACCCCGAACGCATGATGCCGTCGGCGATGGGCTTGCGGATGAGGAACTTCTTCAGCGAGCGACCCTGCTCGTCGAGATAGTCGATGGAGCCGTCGTCCGGCGACTGGAAGCGAAAGACCTTGCGCGCCTCTCCGCCCAGGTTGAGCGACGCGTAGAGGAGTTCCGGCCGGTCGAGGGCGGCCTGACCGCCATCCTCGTCGTAGGTATAGAAGACGTCGAGGCTGTCGCCATTCGAGATACGTCGCTGAAAATCGATGTCGTAGCTGAAGATCCGGACGATATCCTCCACGGTCGCGCGCGGCAGGTCATGCCGGGCCGCCGTCTCGTAGAGGCTCTGGTACAGACGCGGACCGGAGCCGCCATCCTCGTCCTCGTCGTCATCCCCGGTATCGGCAACGACCGGCGCCTTGCGCGCCGATTTGTCCTCCACCGCCTGCGCCACCGAAACGAAGACACCGCGATCGTTGATGGCCGCGGTCACCTCGACCCCGGTCTCGCCGTAGAGCGTGACCCGCGTCAGTTGCCGTGGATCGCCGGGCTTCGGGCCGGGCGCGATCTGGATGCGGAATTGCTGGCCTTCGGCAAGCTCGCCGACCCGCGCGCGCCCGCCGAGAGCGGCGACGACGCCCTTGATCTGCTCGTCGCTCGCCTGGCCGGTGGCTTTCAGCAAGGCCTCCAGCGTATCGCCGCGCTTGATCGCCAAGTCGCGATCCTCCACCAGCGGCGTCTCGCCCTGCCGGAGGCTGGTCTTTGCGAGATTGGTGACGTTCTCGGGGACCACGAGGACGTCGATCGATTTGAAGGGGCTCGCATCGCCCGATGGCGGCGTGAGCCCACCGAAATCGGGACCGGCAATGCCCTGCTGAAGGGCCCGCGACAGCATCAGCTGCGGGGCGATCGGGATCGCTGTGCGGCGCCCGGCCTCGGCGGCCAGTCGCTTCTCTTCCTCGACTTGCGCGGTGACGGCATCGTCGCCGAGGGCGGGCGTATCCGCCTCGATCGCTATCGTGGTCAGATCCCGCTTGATCACGGTGACCTCCGCGCCGGGGGCATCGGCGGCGCTCGGCTCGGTCGCCCGTTCGAGCGGCTCGCTGGAGACGAACTTCATCGGGTCGAAGCGCGGCATCTCTGCGGAGAAGACCCCGGTCGACATGGAGAGCGCCGTCGAGATCCGGACGAAGGGCCGGACCTTGATGATCTCGCGTTCGCCGAGGCGCACCGTCACCGGCGAGCGGAAGGTCTGCTTGGCCGAGGCGATCATCACATTGCGGACGAGCCGGTCGCCTTTCCTGGCGATGTTGGCGACATCGTCACTGGGGGCGGGGCGGACCATGATCTCGGCATGTTCCGGAACGGCGGCGAAAGAGACGTCGCCCTGGAGGGAGACGTAGATCGCGGCGCCGATGAGCCCCGCTCCAGTGAGCCCGGTCAGAGCGCTCGCGCAGAGCCAGCGCAGATTGACCTCACGACGGTCGATCCTGGCGGAATCGGTGACGAAGAGGTCGAGAGGGGCATCGCTTGCCCGGCTTGGAGGGACCTGGCGCGACTCGGCGTTGTTCGTCGGAGCTCCGATCCTGAGACGGCCGCGCGCCACGTGATTCCCTCTCAAATGTGCCTGGTCTTCTCAAAGGATCGACCCGGTCTCGTTGGTCCAGAACCGGAGGACTTCGATCCGTGGCCGATGATATCGATCGAGGCCCGACATGTCGAAGCCGACCATGTCCAGATTGAGGCGCGGCCGCGAGGTGTCCCCGGAGGACAGGGCGCCTGCCCTGGGTGTTTGATCCCGGATTTTGATGGTTTGGTTGTGTCCGGCGCCTGGAGGAATGCTCCATGGTCTGGTTCACCACCGGAGCGCCAGGACGACTGCGGCGTTCCAGCGGCACACGCCATCGCCCCTAGACCATTATCCCGACGCGTTGCAGGAAGCGATTCCGCACCTGACGCATTCGTCACTGTGCCGCTGTCTCGCGCGCCACGGCACTTCCGGGTTGCCGAATGTGGACCGCGGTAAGCCTGCCAAGAAGCGCTTCAAAGCCGGCCGAATAGGCTCGGCCCACATTGTGACAGCGCCGAGGTAGAGATCGCCGACCCGCGCCCTGCGAGTTCGGCCCTAAAGCCCTGACAGCAGAACCCGAACAGTTCAGCGTCGATCCAATCCACAAATGCCAGGACGAGGTGCCTAGGACAGACCCCGCCAGACGGCATCGGCCGCCAGTCCGGCGAAGAGGATCAGCCCGGCATCGCGGTTGGAGCGGAAGAGCGTGAGCGCCCCGCGCCCGTCGCCGGGTTTCAGGCGGTAGACCTGCCATCCGAGATGGAAGGCGAAGAGGACGACTCCGAGACAGCCCAGGGCACCCGCGCCCGCCAAGGCGGCGGCGATGGCGATGGCGGTGACCGAGACGGCGTAGCAGAGGCCGATGGCCGGCTTCAGCCCACGACCGAACAGGCGCGCCGAAGACCGGATTCCGGCGATCTCGTCATCCTCGATATCCTGCACCGCGTAGATCGTGTCGTAGCCGACGACCCAGGCGACGGTACCGAGATAGAGCAGCCAGGCGGGCGCCGCGAGATCGCCGAACGCCGCGACCCAGCCCATCAGCGCGCCCCACGAGAAGGCGAGGCCGAGCACCGCCTGGGGCATCGACATCACCCGCTTCATGAACGGATAGATCGCCACCGGCAGGAGCGACGCCATGCCGACGAGGATGGCGGTGCGGTTGAATTGAAGCAGCACCGCGAGGCCGACCAGGGCCTGTAGCACCAGGAACAGCGCAGCGGCGCGGGTCCCGATCTGTCCCGAAGGGAGGGGGCGCGAGCGCGTGCGCTCCACCTGCGCGTCGAGGTCGCGGTCGGCGATGTCGTTATAGGTCGAGCCCGCGCCCCGCATGGCGACGGCGCCGATGAGGAACAGCGCGAGATGGACCGGGTCCGGGAACGCCGCGCGGCCGGCGAGGGCCGCCAACGCGGCCGACCACCAGCAGGGCAGTAGCAGCAGCCACCAGCCGATCGGCCGGTCGATTCGCGCCAGCCGGAGATAGGGGCGGAGGGCGCGCGGCGCGAGGCGATCGACCCAGTGCCCGGCGACCGCGTCCGCGACCTTCCCGTCCGGCGAGGTCACGCCCGCCATGCGCGGGCGCGAACGTCGGAGACAGCGTCAGCCAATGCTCAGAGCGCGCCCTGGGGCATCTTCAGGCTGCCGGTGAGACCGGGACCGCCGAGCATGCCGCCGCCACCGCCGCCGTTCTGGGCCTGGGCGCGGGCCTGGGCTTCCATCTTGGAGGCCTGGGCTGCGACGCCGCAGATCTTGGTGCGGATGCCCGAGACCTTGATGTGATCGGCCTTGAACCCTTCGGCGAAGGCATCGGGGATCGAGCACCATTCCTTGTTGGCGGCGATCCACTTGACACCCTCGGAGCCGTTGGATTGCAGCTTCCCGAACAGGGCGCAGGCTTCGCCCGGGGTCATCTTCTTCTTCGAGTTCGAGGCGGCATTCGCCTTGGCCACGAGTTCCTTGCGCGACTGGAGCGTCTTCTGGATCTCGCCGCATTCCGCGTTCTGCGCAAAGGCAGGTCCGGCGATGAGGGCGGACCCGAGAAGGGCTCCGGCAAACGCCGCGATGGTCTTCGATGACATGAGCTAGGCTTCCCTCTCCCCCAATCCACGCCGGAGCCATTTCAGGGCCGCCGGTGCGATTGCCTCTCCTGTGAGACGTCTCGCCATAGGAATGTGGCGTCATTCGAGACGTAAACCGGCGGCAAGGAATGCGTTTGGGGAAACGCGACAAAGTCCGGCCTTGTGGCTCCGCTGCAACATGCGGCTTTCGGCCCCGCGTTGACAGGCGCGGAGCCGCGGGCGACCACGCGGAACCATGGCAGCCTACGACTTCACCGCCCCGCGCCTCTTCGTCGAGCCGGATCTCCGCGACGGCACGATTCTCCCCCTGGAGCGTGCCCAGGCGAATTACCTGCTGAACGTCCTGCGGCGCGGGCCCGACGACCCGGTCCTCGTCTTCAACGGCCGCGACGGCGAATGGCGCACCCGCATCGTCCAGAGCGGCCGCAAGAGCGCCGAGCTGATCGCGGTGGAGCGCCTGCGGCCGCAGCCCGAGCGGGCCGACCTGCATTACCTGTTCGCGCCGCTGAAGACCGCCCGCCTCGATTACCTGGCGCAGAAGGCGGTGGAGATGGGCGCCGGCACGATCCGCCCGGTCTTCACCCGCTACACGCAGGGTGAGCGGATCAACCAGGATCGCCTGCGCGCCAACGCCATCGAGGCGGCCGAGCAATGCGGCATCGTGGCGATTCCCGAACTTCCAGAGGCGGTCCGCTTGCCGCTGGCGCTCGCCGACCTCGCCGCCGAACGGCTCCTCGTCTTCTGCGACGAGGACGCGCCCGTCGCCGACCCGGTCGCGGCCCTGCGCAAGGCCGCAGATCCCTCGGCGCCTCCGCCGCTGGCGGTGCTGATCGGGCCGGAGGGCGGATTCTCGGAGGAGGAGAGGGCGATGATCGCCGCGCGGCCCAACACCGTGGCCCTCTCTCTCGGCCCCCGGATCCTGCGGGCCGACACCGCCGCCGTGGTGGCGCTCGCCCTGGTCCAGTCTGTGCTCGGGGACACACGCTGAGCAGCCCCCCGATGCCCCGCGTTGTCCCTACCTCGCGCCTGGACTAAGGAGTCGCCATCTCCGAAGGGGCTCCTCCGCTGCGGTCCGGCCTGCCTCTCACCACACACGACCTTCACCACGAGGCAGCGCATGGCGCGCGATACGTCCGACACCACACCGCTGACGAAGCGGGACGAGCTGATCGCGTGGTTCGCCGAAGGCGAGAAACCGCGCGCGAGCTTCGCCGTCGGCACCGAGCACGAGAAGGTCCCGTTCTACAAGAACGGCAACGGCCCTGTCCCCTATGCGGGCGAGACCGGGATTCGCGCGCTTCTCGAAGGCGTGGCGCGCGAGACGGGCTGGGAGGCGATCGAGGATGCCGGCAACCTGATCGGGCTCGCGGGCGCCGATGGCGGGGCGATCTCGCTCGAGCCCGGCGGACAGTTCGAACTGTCCGGCGCGCCGCTCCCCGACGTCCACGGCACCGAGCGCGAACTGCGCCTCCATCTCGAAGCGACGGCACGCGCGGCCGATCCTCTCGGCATCGGCTTCCTCGACCTCGGCATGAGCCCGAAATGGACCCGCGAGGACACGCCGGTCATGCCGAAGAGCCGCTACAAGATCATGGCGGGCTACATGCCGAAGGTCGGGTCCCTCGGCCTCGACATGATGCTGCGCACGGCGACCGTCCAGGTGAATCTCGACTTCTCCTCCGAAGCCGACATGGCCGCCAAGATGCGGGTCGCCCTGGCGCTGCAGCCGGTGGCGACGGCGCTCTTCGCCAACTCGCCCTTCACCGACGGCCGTCCCAACGGCTTCCTCTCGCGCCGCTCCGAGATCTGGCGCGACACCGACGCCGCCAGGACCGGCATGCTGCCGCGCTCCTTCGAGGCCGGGTTCGGCTACGAGGCCTATACCGACTGGCTGCTCGACATGCCGATGTATTTCGTCAAGCGCGGCGAGACCTATCACGACGTCAGTGGCGCCTCGTTCCGCGATCTCATGGATGGCCGGCTTGCCGCCCTTCCCGGCGAGCGGGCGACGGTCTCCGACTGGGCGAACCACGCCTCCACCGCGTTTCCCGAAGTGCGGCTCAAGCGCTTCATCGAGATGCGCGGCTCGGATGTCGGCGATGCCGGCATGATCGTCGCTCAGGCGGCGTTCTGGGTCGGGCTCCTCTACGACGAGGCCGGCCTCGCCGCCGCCTGGGACATCGCCAAACATTGGAGCGCCGCCGAGCGCGAATGCCTGCGCGCCACGGTTCCGCGCCTCGGCCTCGCCGCCCCGATCGCGGGCCGCAGCCTCGGAACGGTGGCCGCCGAAGCGCTCGCCATCTCCCGCAAGGGTCTCGAAGCGCGCGCCCGCCGCGATTCGCAGGGGCGGGACGAGGCGCATTATCTCCAGCCGCTGGAAGCCATCGTCGCCGACGGTCGCTCGCGGGCGGAGGACAGGCTCGCCGATTACGAAGGGCCGTGGCGCCGCTCGGTAGAGCCCGCCTTCACCGAATGCGTATTCTGACCCGGTCGTATTGACTCTAATACCACGTGTCGTCTCGGGGACGATTGTGCGACGGGGCAGGTTGGGCCGATAGTGCTTGAGCTGTTCCGGAACGGTTCATCGGAGATGGTGTTTTTACGGTTCAGGTTCATTCGAAATAGGAGATCGCCCGCATGTCGCGCATCATGTCCCTGGTCCTCGCCGGTTCGACCGCCATCGGTCTCGCGGCGGCTCCTGTTTCCGGTGCAACGGCCGCGCCGATGCCCGCCCTGACCTCGGCGCAGGTGGCCGGCGGCGGTTCGGCCGTCGAGACTGTGCGCTACGGCCGCTATTATGGCGGTGGCGGCTATCGCCGTGGCTATTACGGCGGCGGTTACCGCCGTGGACCGGGAATCGGCGGGGCCCTCGCGGCCGGCGCCGCGCTCGGCATCATCGGCGGCGCGATCGCCGCGAGCCAGGCCCCGCGCTACGGCTATTACGACCGTGGTTACGCCCCCGGTTACGGCTATGCACCCGCCTACGGCTATGCCGCCCCGGCCTATGGCTATGCGCCGGCTTACGGCTACCCCGCCTACGGGTACTGACCGAATCCATCGGCCGATGCGTCTCTCGCGACGCATCGGCGATCGTGACGCAGCCCCGCCCACGGCCGACGCCGCGGGTGGGGTTTTTTCGTCGTGAGGGGCCGAATGACCGACGCATTGCCCATTCTCGACCTCAGCGGCCTGAAATGCCCGCTCCCGGTCCTGCGCACCCGCAAGGCGATGCGCGCCCTGGAACCCGGGGCGAGGCTGACCATCCTCTGCACCGATCCCGTCTCGGTGATCGACATCCCTCACCTGGTCTCCCAGGAAGGCGACCGCCTGGTGGGACAGGGCCGGGAGGAGGGTGTCTTCTGCTTCACCATCGAGAAAGGCGGCGCCGGCGCGTGACATGCCGCGCATTCGGCACCGCCTTTGCCTCAATGATGCGGCAACTCCCGGTTAGGTGATCCCGAACAGGGCCGCGCGACCGCCCGCGGCCGGAAGACGGGAACGAGTATATGGCGCCGGTGATCCGTGGCACGCGCATCCTGCACGACGGCTGGAGCCGCTTCCTCGTGGCCGAGGTGACGATGCCGGACGGCACGCGCCTCACCCGCGAGATCGAGGACCACGGCCGCGCGGTCGCGGTGCTGCCCTACGATCCCGAGCGGCGCGTGGCGCTGCTGGTGGAGCAATTCCGGCCACCCACCTTCTTTGCCGCCGGCACCCTGTCGCTGCTCGAAGTTCCGGCCGGGCTGCTCGACGAATCGGAGCCCGAGGACGGCGCCCGCCGCGAGGCCTTCGAGGAGACCGGGGTCCGGCTCGGCACGCTGGAGCGGCTGACGACCGGCTGGTCCATGCCGGGCATCTCCACCGAGCAGATGGACCTGTTCCTCGGCGCCTACGAAGCCGCCGACCGCTCGGGCCCCGGCGGCGGGTTGGCCGAGGAGCACGAGGCCATCACCGTGCACGAGATGCCGCTGGCGACCCTCGCGGCCATGAGCGACCGGGGCGAGATCACCGACATGAAGACCCTGCTCCTCCTCCTCGCCCTGCGCCTGCGCCGGCCGGAATTGTTCGTGGAACGCTAGAATCGACGGGTGGATTTTAAGCCTATTCTTGGTCTGGTTGTATAAATATCACCGTTCGTCGCGAAATCCTGCGCGTCGCTCGCGTCGATTGAAACTCGTTCCTTCGGTCCGTAGCAGAGGTTCAAGCGGTTCCCGGAGCGATCGATGACGTTGAATCTGTTGACTATCGGTGATGCGATCCGTCTCGATGACGGCGGGAGCAGAACAAACATTCTCGAGATCGTCCCCAATCAGAACGGTCAGTATTCCGTCCTGTTCACGTCCGGTGAGAAGATCACGACGAGTTGGGGATACTATTTCGATACAACGTTCAAGTCCGCCACCTTCGATGCCGCGGGTTCACAAGTTGGACAGACGCGCGATTACGGCGATCCGGTTCTCGATTCCGTGCATCTGGCAAAGAACGGCGTCCTTGTCGGATCCGTCGATCTCATCAACCACGAGTACGACTTTCGCACCGCCACCTGGAAGCAAAGTGGCAAGGTCGATCTCGTCGTGGCCACCGAGGATGGGAGCGAAAGAACCTTCTACACCGCCAAGCTGGCGGCCCTCGACGAGAGCGCCAAGGTTTACGCGCAGTATGAATATGACGTCGCGTATGGAAGCGACGGCACGACCGCGCTCGCCCACCTGGCGAAGGGAAGCAGCGGTGTGTACCGGACCGTCGACATCGTCGACGCCAACCGCAAATTCGTCGCCTCGGCCATCGTCGACCGCGATATGACCGGGGATCAGGCGAACTCGACCAAAGTCGTCGCTCTCTCGGACGGACGCTACCTCGCGACCTGGGTCCAGGCGACGGAGGACGGTTCGGACGTGGTGGCACGCTTGGTGACGAGCGCCGGCAAGCCGGCCGGTTCGACATTCGTCATCGGCCATGTGGACGACATGGCCTTCCCTGGTGCTCCGACCATCAAGTACAGCATCGACTCCCTCGCCAACGGGAGTTTCGCGGTCGAATTCCTTGGCCGAGAGTATCAACCCGGCAATACGACCTCTCTGTCGTCCGGCACGGAGACGATGATCTGGAATCCGGGTCGTGGATCGTCGTTCGTGGCGGGCCTGGAATTCCCCTCCCATGACGATCTGGACAATCCCGATATCGAGGATCGCATCGGTCTCTCGAACGGGCAGATTCTGGAAATCGTCGAGGAACGCACCGAGTTATCCGGCGACCTGTCGATCAAGACGCTGCACGGTTATCTCTACGACGCGAACGGAGCCTATACCGGCGAACACATCCAGTTCTACTCGCAGATGGCCACGAACCATATCTGGAACTCCGGCGTCTCCGCCGAGGCGCTGTCCGATGGTCGTTTCGCCTTGACGAGGACCACGTTACTCCAGAGCGGAACAGATCAAACTTTCCTCGAAGATCTGCAGGTCTACACGTTCTCCGATACCAAATCCGTCGTAATCGCAGGCGCGACATCCGGCAGCGACGTGCTGAAGGGCTCCGTCACCGGCGATGTCGCCGAGACGATCTCCGGCCTCGCCGGCAACGACACGCTCTTCGGATATGGCGGCAGCGACCGGCTCGTCGGCGGTGAAGGTCGCGACACGCTCGACGGCGGAACGGGCGCCGATCGCATGCAGGGAGGTCTCGGCAGCGACACCTACATCGTGGATCACTTCGGTGACGTGATCATCGAGGGACGCGACCAGGGCACCGATCTGGTCCTGTCGTCGGTGAGCATGAGCCTGTCCTCGAATGTCGAGAATTTGAGGCTGACGGGAACGGACGACACCTATGCGCTTGGCAACCGCCAGGCGAACGTCCTCGATGGCAATTCCGGCGATAACTGGCTCGACGGATGCGGCGGAACCGACATCCTGAGGGGGCATGCCGGCGACGATCTCTATTTCGTGCGCGACGCGAAGGACAAGGTGATCGAGGCGCGCGGGGAGGGGAGCGATACGGTCTATGCCCGAAGCGATTACAAGCTGCCCGACGGGCAATCCATCGAGTTCCTGCGGGCCGACACCTATAGCGTCGAACCGGGCAAGGTTCTGCCGGAGCGCATCAGTCTGACCGGGAACGAACTCGACAATACGATCGTCGGAGGGGAAGGCCACAGCATCCTGAACGGTGGTCTCGGCAGGGACACGCTCAGCGATGGAGGTTCGGGCGGCGCGACACAGTTCGTCTTCGACACCACGCTCGGTTCGACCAACGTCGATCACATCACCAGTTATCTCTCTGATGCCGACGAAATCGTCCTCGAAAACGCGATCTTCAAAGGCCTCAAAGCAGGAACGCTGAGCTCTGAGGCTTTCAAAGATCTGTCCTATGACACGATCGATAGCAACGATCGGATCTTATACAATCATAACAGCGGCGCGCTCTATTACGATTCCGATGGAAGTGGTGCGGAAAAGGCTGTTCTGTTTGCCGTTCTGGACAACGCACGGCCGCTCTACAACAGCGACTTTTTGATCACGTGATCGTTGAAGCATCGGTCGGGCCGGCGTCGCATCCTGTGGCGCGGCCCGGTCCGCCATGCTCATCCCTGCATGCCCGACGATCCCCGCACCACGAGGCGGCCGCTCAGGGTGACCTTGCGGACCGGCTGGTCCGGCGATTTTAGGCGGTCGAAGAGGAGCGCCATGGCCTGGGCGCCGATCTCGGCGACGGGCTGCTCGATGACCGTGAGGCCGGGCTCCACGAGGTCGGTCCAGGCATCGTTGTCGAACCCGGCGAGGCCGAGGTCGGTGGGGACGCCGAGTCCCGCATGCCGGGCCGCGCGCACCGCCCCCATCAGCATCAGCCCGTTGGAGAGAACCAGCGCGTCGGGGCGTTGCGCCTCTCCCAGCCATCGGCAGACGCTCGCCTCGGCCGCGGCGGCGTTCGGCGGCACCGAGCGCATCTCCGGTACGAGGCCGGCACGGCGGATCGCCATCTCGTAGCCGGCGAGGCGTTCCTGCGCGGTCGACGAGGTCGAGCCGAACAGGCCGCCGATCCGGCGATAGCCGCGACCGACCAGATGGTCCACGAGCAGGGAGGCGGCGGCGGCGTTGTCGAGGACGACGCTGTCATGGCTGCCCGGCGGCCCGGTGCGGTCGATGAACACGACCGGGACGTTGAGATCGCGGATGGCGAGCGCCTCGGCCGTCATCCGGGTCGGGGCGAAGATCACGCCGGTGACGCGCTCCTCCTCCATCAGGCGCAGGTACATCGCCTCGCGGTCGGGATCCTCGTCGGTGTTGCACAGGATCAGCCGCATGCCGGCCGCATAGGCCGCATCCTCGACGGCGCGGCTCACCGCCGTGAAGAACGGGTTGCGGATATCGGCGACGATCAATCCGATCGTCTGTGTCGATTGCGACCGTAGACGGCGCGCCGACAGGTTCGGCCGATAGCCGGTCAGGCGCACGGCCTCCTCGACCTGGCGCTTGAGCGCATCGCTGACCGGTCCCCGGCCGAGCGCGCGGGACACCGTCGCCGTCGAGACGCCCGCCGCGCGGGCCACGTCGCGAATGCCGATCGTCATGGGAACGACCTCACGGCCAAGGAAACGTTTTCAGCATCATGCCGCCGTTCTGTCACCCGTTTGTGTGACCGGCAAGCGGATTTTATGAACTATCGTACCGGAATTTGTTGACAGCGATTGTGAAAACGTTTTCATTATAGTCAACGAAAACAGGGAGGGCACGCCATGCTCGCACCGACGCCGGTCCTGACACCCCGATTGCTGATCCGCCTCGGCGCCAAGCCCGCGACCAAGGAGGAGGCGATCCGAGAGGCCTCGCAACTTCTGGTCGCCGGAGGCTGCATCGATGCCGCCTATGGCGCGAGCATGCTCCGCCGCGAGACGGTCGCCAACACCTATCTCGGCCACGGCGTCGTCATCCCTCACGGCATGGTCGACGACCGCCACTTGGTCCGCGAGAGCGGCTTGGCGATCCTGCAGGTGCCGGACGGCGTGGAATGGCACGACGGCCAGATCGCCTATCTCGTCGTCGCCATCGCGGCCCAATCGGACACCCACATCACCATCCTGCGCCGGCTCACGCGGCTGATCCAGGACGAGGCGCGCCTCGCGACCCTGCGCAGCACCGACGCCAAGGAGGACATCGCCGCCGCCCTGTCCGAGGACGCGCCGGTCTCGGGCGCGGCCGGACCGGCCGTCGACCTGCGCCAGCGCTTCGACTGGACCGTGGATTACCCGACCGGCCTCCATGCCCGGCCGGCCTCGCACTGGGTCGAGGTCGCGCGGCTCTGCCCGGCCCGCATCCAGGTCCGGCACGGATCGGAAGTCGCCGATGCCAAGAACCTCATCGCGCTGCTGCAGCTCGGCCTCCGCTGCGGCGACGAGGTGACGATCTCGGCCGAGGGTGACGACGAGGCCGGCGCACTCGCCAAGGTCTGCGCCGCGGTGACCTCGCTCAGCGCCGCCGAGAAGGCATCCGCCAAGGCCGCCGAGGACGCCGCCGCCAAGGCCGCCGGCCCGGTCGTCGGCTGGAACCCCTCCGACGCGCCGCGGACGATCCCCGGAATCAGCGCCAGCCCCGGCATCAGCATCGGCCCGATCCACGTGCTCGCCACCGCCGAGATCGTGGTGCCGGATCAGCCGGAGCCACTCACCTCCGGCGGCGACCGCCTGCACGCGGCCCTCGCCACCACCGGCGGGCAGTTGAGGGCTCTCGCCGACGATACCGAGCGGCGTCTCGGCAAGGCCGATGCCGGCATCTTCCGGGCCCAAGGCGAACTCATCGCCGATACGGACCTGATCACGCTCGCCTGCCAGCTCATGGTCGAGGGCCACGGCGTCGCCTATGCCTGGAATGCGGCGGTGGAGCGGATGGCCGGGCGGCTCTCCGCGCTCGGCAACCCGGTGCTGGCCGCCCGCGCAGCCGATCTGCGCGATGTCGGCCGGAGGGTGCTGGCGCAGATCGACCCCTCCCTGAAGAGCGGCCACGACCTGCCGGACGTGCCCTGCATCCTCATCGCCGCCGATCTCGCCCCCTCCGACACCGCCGGCCTCGACCCGTCCCGCGTCATCGGCCTCGCCACGGCGCAGGGCGGCCCGACCTCGCACACCGCAATCCTCGCCCGCACCCTCGGCATCCCCGCCATGGTGGCGGGCGGGCCGGCGCTGATGGCGCTGGTGAACCACGGCTCGGCCATCCTCGACGGCAGCACCGGCCGGCTTTACCTCGATCCGAGCGAGGCCGACCTCGCCTCCGCCCGCGATTGGCGCGACCGCCAGCGCGCCATCGCCGAGGAGGAGGCGCGGGAGCGCGCGCTCCCCGCCCGGACCCGCGACGGGCATTCCATCGCCATCGGCGGCAACGTCAACAACCCGGAACAGGTGCCCCTCGCCCTCGACCAGGGCGCGGAAGGCGTCGGCCTGATGCGCACCGAGTTCCTGTTCTTGGAGCGCGGCGACACGCCCTCCGAGGACGATCAATACGCCACCTACCGCGCCATGCTGCGCGCCCTGGAGGGCCGGCCGCTGATCGTGCGGGCGCTGGATATCGGCGGCGACAAGCAGGTGGCGCATCTCCACCTGCCGAGGGAGGAGAACCCCTTCCTCGGCGTGCGCGGCGCCCGTCTCCTGCTGCGCCGGCCGGACCTGATGGAGCCGCAGCTGCGCGCGCTCTACCGCGCGGCCAGGGACGGCATCGCGGCCGACGCGCCCAAGGGCAAGGACGCCCCGCTCTCGATCATGTTCCCGATGATCACCTCGATCCCGGAAGTCGTGACCCTGCGCGGACATTGCGATCGCATCCGGGCCGAGATCGGCGCGCCCGAGGTGCCGATCGGCATCATGATCGAGGTGCCCGCCGCCGCGATCCAGGCCGATGCCCTGGCGAAATATTGCGACTTCTTCTCCATCGGCACCAACGACCTGACGCAATACGCCCTCGCCATCGACCGCCAGAACACCGAGCTCGCCCCCGAGGCCGACAGCCTGCACCCGGCTGTGCTGCGCCTGATCCACATGACCTGCCAGGGCGCGGCCCGGCACAATCGCTGGGTCGGGGTCTGCGGCGGCATCGCCGGCGATCCGTTCGGGGCGAGCCTGCTCGCCGGCCTCGGCGTCCACGAATTGTCGATGACACCCCGCGACGTCCCCGCCGTGAAGGCGCGGCTCAGGACGTCCGAGATCGGGGAGCTGCGCGCGCTCGCCGCCCGTGCCTGCGACCAGGAAGATGCCGCCGCCGTGCGCGCCCTCGAAGGAGCCGAGGCATGAGCCGTTCCGCCCCCAAATCCGCAGCCATGACCTCCATCGTCACCGTCACCCTCAACCCCGCCATCGACCAGACCGTCACCCTCGACGCGCTGAGGCCGGGCCATGTCCATCGGGCGCGCAGCGTGCGCTCGGATGCGGGCGGCAAGGGCGTCAACGTCGCCTCCTGCCTCGCCGATTGGGGCTTGAAGGTCTCGGTCACCGGCATCCTCGGCTCCGACAATGCCGTGCCGTTCGAGGCCCTGTTCGCCCGCAAGGGCGTCGACGACCGCTTCGCCTGGATACCGGGCGAGACCCGCACCAACCTGAAGCTCTTCGACGCCGCCACCAAGGACACGACGGACATCAACCTTCCGGGCCTCGCGGCGACGCCGGGGGCGCTCGCCACGGTGCAGGCGGTCCTGCGCCAGGTCGGAACCGAGGGCAGCCTCGTCGTCCTCGCCGGAAGCCTGCCGGGCGTGCTCGGCGTCGACACCTACGCGACGATGACGCGATCGCTGAAGGCGCTCGGCATCCGCGTCGTGCTCGACGTGTCCGGGCCGCCGCTGAGCGCGGCGCTCGCCTCGGATGTGCTGCCGGACGTCATCAAGCCGAACCGGCAGGAACTGGCGGATTGGGCCGGACGCCCCCTCGACACGCTGGCGGATGTCGTCGCCACGGCGCGCGGCCTGATCCTGCGCGGCATTCCCCTCGTGGTCGTCTCGATGGGCGCGGACGGCGCGCTGTTCGTGACCCGCGACGAGGCGCTCCTCGCCCATCCGCCGCCGACGCAGGTGACGAGCACCGTGGGAGCCGGCGACGCGCTGGTGGCGGGGCTCGTGGCCGGATTGCATGCGGGCCTGCCGCTGGCCGAGACCGCCCGGCTCGCCCTCGCCTTCGCCGCCGGCAAGCTCACCCAGCCCGGCCCGAACCTGCCGAGCCGGGGGACCATCCTCGCCATCGTCGAGACGGTGCGGGTCGAGGAGCTCGACGCCGTACCGGACATCCTGCCCTCGACCTCGTCCTGAGTTGCTGCAAGGCGGCCTCGACGGAGGGGTTCGGGGATCGCCCAGCGAAGCCGAGCCCTCCCTCGAAGCCTCCGCTTCGCTCCGTCGCTTCGGGATGAGGCGACGGGCATGGAATGAAATGGCCGAGCGCGGCCGGGAAACAGGCGGACGAAAACATGGCTCAATTGTTGGCCGTCGTCGGTGGCGGTGATCTCGGCACCCATGCGGTGCTGGCCGGGGAGGCCCTGCGCAAGGCCGCCGCCCGCCTCGGCCAGGCCCTCGACCTCGAGCTCCGGGGCAAGGGCGTGAGCGGCAACCAGCTCGCGGAAGCCTCGATCGCCAGGGGAGATTCCGTCCTGCTGATCGGGGAGGGCGACCTCGGCGAGGATCGCTTCGGCACGATGCGTCGCGCCAAGATCGCCATCGAGGACGTGCTGACCGACGCCCCTTCGGTGCTCGACCGGTTCCTGGCGGGCGGCGATGCCGGGGAGGCCGCCAAGCCGGAGAGCGGCATAGCGCGGATCGTCGCGATCACCTCCTGCCCGACCGGCATCGCCCATACCTTCATGGCCGCCGAGGGCATCCAGGCCGCGGCCCAGGCGCTCGGCCATGAGGTGAGGGTGGAGACGCAAGGCTCGGTCGGCGCCCGCGACGCGCTTACCGCCGCCGAGATCGCCGCCGCCGATATCGTCCTCATCGCCGCCGATACCGGGGTCGACCGGTCGCGCTTCGACGGCAAGCGGCTCTACGCCACCAACACCAAGGCGGCGATCCGCGACGGCAAGGGCCTGATCGCCACCGCTCTCGCCGAGGCGCAGGTCCAGGCCGCGACCGGCGCCGCCGCGACCACCGAGGGACCCGCCCGCCCGGCGGCCGCCGAGAACAAGGCCGGCGCCTACAAGCACCTGATGACCGGCGTCTCGTTCATGCTGCCCTTCGTGGTGGCCGGTGGCCTCCTCATCGCGCTCGCCTTCGCCTTCGGCGGAATCGACGCGATGAAGCCGGAGCATGCCGGCACGCTCGGCTTCGCGCTCGGCGAGATCGGCTCGAAGGCGGCCTTCGCCCTCATCGTCCCGGCGCTTGCCGGCTACATCGCCTATTCCATCGCCGACCGGCCCGGCATCGCGCCGGGCATGATCGGCGGCATGCTGGCGGCCAACCTCCAGGCGGGGTTCCTCGGCGGCATCGCGGCGGGCTTCATCGCCGGATACACGACCCGCTTCCTCAACCGGCATATCCGGCTGCACAAGAATCTCGAGGGCCTGAAACCCGTCCTGATCCTGCCGCTGCTCGCCACCACGATCACCGGCCTGATGATGATCTACGTGGTCGGCGTGCCCGTCGCCGCGATCCTCGCCGGGCTCACCGACTGGCTGAAGGGGATGCAGGGCGCCAGTGCATTGGTGCTCGGCCTCGTCCTCGGCGGCATGATGGCGGTGGATATGGGCGGCCCGATCAACAAGGCCGCCTACGCCTCGGCCGCCGCTCTGCTCTCCTCCGGCGTCGACGCGCCGATGGCGGCGGTGATGCTCGGCGGCATGACGCCCCCCCTCGGGATCGCGCTCGCCACCCGCCTGTTCCCGAACCGCTTCTCGAAGCCCGAGCGCGAGGCCGGCGGGGCCGCGGCGGTGCTCGGCGCCGCCTTCATCACCGAGGGGGCGATTCCCTTCGCGGCGGCCGACCCGCTGCGGGTGATCCCGTCCATGGTCGCGGGCTCGGCGGTCGCCGGCGCCATCGCGCTCACCTCGGGCGTGACCCTGAAGGTGCCGCATGGCGGCCTGTTCGTGCTGCCGATCCCCAACGCCGTCACCAACCTGCCCGGCGCCGTGATCGCGCTGGTGGCCGGGACATGTATCACCGGGCTGATGGTCGGGCTGCTGAAGAAGCGCGCCGGCTGACGGGACAGTGCAAATTCACAGGACGGGAGTCGCACGACCAGACCGGCGCGAGATCGGTGACGACGGCGCGGCACGACACGGGACGAAAGGGGGGACCATACCATGAGAGCAGCATCGACCATGCTCGCCGCGCTGGCATTGTGCGGGATGACGGAGACCGCAGCGCTCGCGCAGACTGCTCCTGCCGAGCCGGGCCTCGCCCGTCCGCGTGCGGCACCCCGCGCGACCGCGCGCCAGCAGGACGGGCAGGGCTTTGCCGGCGCCGACACCGCGGCTGGCGCCGCCGATACCCTCGGCCAGACCGCGACGCCTCCGACGATCTCGGCCGGGACGTTCGACCTCGGCAACGGTCTCAGCTTCCTCATGAACTATACCGGCCAGGCCGCCGCGAACCCGATCGGCGGCATGCGCCAGGGCTCGGCCTATGCCGGCCAGCTCTTCTTCGGCATCGACGGCGATCTCGACCGCCTCGCCGGGATCCAGGGCGGCTCGTTTCACATCGCGGTCACCAACCGCCACGGCCGCAACCTCGCGGACGACGTCATCGGCAACAACACCTCGGTGCAGGAAATCTTCGGCGGTGGCCAGACCACTCGGCTGACCCTGCTCAGCTACCAGCAGAAGCTGTTCGACAACCGCGTCGACATCGAGTTCGGGCGGCTCGTCGCCAACATCGCCTTCCTCAACTCGCCGATCTACTGCAATTTCCAGTCGAACTCCGCCTGCGGCAACCCGACCTTCGTCTTCAAGACCTCGAACTTCACCTTCTGGCCGGTGGCGAGTTGGGGGGCGCACGCCAAGGCCTGGCTCACCGACAAGGTGTTCCTGCATGGCGGGATATACGAGGTGAACCCGCTGCACCAGCAGCCCGGCGACAATGGCCTCGATTTCTCCACCAAGGGCGCCACCGGCGCGATCCTGCCGTTCGAACTCGGCTATTCCACCACTTTCGCCAACGACCTGCTGCCGCGCAATTACGGCATCGGCGGCTGGTACGACGCGTCCGACTATGCCGATCCGATGCGCGACGTGACCGGCCGCCCGGCGGTGCTCACCGGCCTGCCTCTCGGCACGCGGTTCGGGCGCTCGGGAGTGTATGCCAGGTTCGACCAGATGATCTGGCGGCCCGATCCCACCGCGCCCCAGGGCCTGACCCTGTTCGGCGTCGCCATGGCCGGCACGTCGGGGCGCCTCAACGAGGATTACTTCCTCGAGATCGGCGCGCTCCAGACCGGTACCTTCGCCGGCCGGCCGTTCGATACGGTGGGCTTCGTCGTCAACACCCAGAAGTTCAGCGACCTCGCCCTGCAGAACATCTATCTCGCCCAGGCCTCCCTCGGCATCGACCGCAAGATCCCGACCCAGCAGGTGATGATGGAGCTGAATTACGGCATCCAGGTCACGCCCGCCATTCGCCTGACGCCGAACCTGCAATACATCGTCAATCCGGACCAGACCCGGTTCCCCTATTACCGCAAGAACATCCCCGACGCCTTCGTCGTCGGTGCCAAGCTCTCGGTGGACCTGTTCACCCTGGCCGGGTTGGCCAAGGGCCCCGGATCGAACTGACCCGGCATTGCGAGGCGGTCGGGGCCGGGAATGCGGAGACGGTCCGGTTTGGCGGCGCCGCCGGATCGACCGTACCGGTACGTTTACATCACTCTAACCGGTCGATGGTATTCCCATGCCGGGTTGAGTCGATTCAACGCGACGTGCCGGAGCTTCCTGACGTGACGCCCTCGTCCATCGAGGTCGGATTGAGCCGACCCTGGCATCGCCTTCGCCTGCCGCAGGAGCTCGAAGCCAAGTACCATGCGGAAGACGCGCCTCCGCGCGGTCTCTACATGCAATCCTGGCTGCTGATCTTCATCCTCTTCAACGTCATCTCCCTGAAGATCGATCTCGACCTGTTCGGCCGTGAGGCGATCGCCGTCCCCGCCGGCCTGACCGTCGGCCTGTTCATCCCCCTGGCGCTGGTCTGGATCGTGGCGCTGAACGGGCATCCTTCCGCCCGGCGACAGGGCGCGGCCGCGATGATGACGGCGATCGTGGACATGGCGATCGTCCTGAACAGCGCCCGGATCGTGCCGCAGGAGCATGCCGACACCTATCTCATCCTCGCCGCCATCGTTCCCCTGGTCGTGGGGATGATCGCGCCGCTGTCGTTTCGGAGCGGGATGTGGTTCTGTGGAATCGCCTTCCTGCTCTACGTCGCCTTCGTCTTCGCCTCGGGGCTCGGGCCGGAGGGCCATACCGGCGTGCCGCTCCTGGTGGCGAGCCTCATCCTCGTGCCGATCAAGCTCACCTATTCCCGCGAATGGGACCGCAAGAAGAGCTTCCTGCTCGGATTGCGCGAGAAGGCGCAGGCGGAGGAACTGGCGCAGGCCTGCGCCCGCCTCACCATCCTGTCGGAGACCGACCCGCTCACCGGCGTCGCCAACCGCCGCCTCTTCACCGAGCGGATGGACGAGGCCTGGGCGCTGGCCGCCTCACGGCACGAATGGTTCTGCGTGCTCCTCGTCGATATCGACCATTTCAAGCGTCTCAACGACGCCGCCGGCCATGCCGAGGGAGATCGCTGCCTCGTGAGCGTCGCCGCCGCCCTGGAAAGGGATCTCACCCGCTGGGGCGGCATGGTCTGTCGCCATGGCGGCGAGGAATTCGCGGCCTTCGTCCCGCTGGCCGGAGCCGGGACGAGCCGCGACGTGGGTGAAAGCCTGCGCCTGGCGGTGAAAACCCTCGCGATCGCGCATCCGGGCCTGCCGGAGGGCCATGTCGTCACCGTGAGCGTCGGCGTGACCGCGGCCCACGGCGCGACGCGCCATGTCGGCCTGACCGCGTCGCATCTGCTGCGCGCCGCCGACGACGCCCTCTACGCCGCCAAGAAAGCCGGCCGCGATCGCGTGGAGTTCCAGACCGTCCTGCCGCCGGCAAGCACGATCGCGATGACAGAGCACGCGGCCTGACGGTGCGGCCCCGGCACGGCTCCCCGATACATCCGACAGTCCCGACGATAGATCGGCCGATATGGGGAGCTCACGACGAACACGAATCGCCGTCGCCACCGCCGCCGTCGGAGGCACAGCCGCCACTACCGGAACCATCGGAGACACCTGGGAGTGGCCCCGGGTTACCGGATCTGTATCGCAGGCGATCACCAGCCATTGTGCAGCCGATGAGGATGCTCGCAAAAGCGATCATCACCCCTCCGAACACCAGGAAATTGCCGGCCGTGCCGTTGAATGGCTTCTGTGGTGGCCCAAACATTCCGTACAGGCCGCCTGCAGCAATCAGCACACCTGGGATCAAAATCAGGATGCCGACCGTCAGAGCGCCCCAAATCGGAGTCACCGAGAGTTCCTCTTCGTCCATGTAATGACCTCTGTTGAGATGAACTCTAGACCGTCCAAAGATCGCTGGCATCCGCCAGTCTGCTCACGAGGACGTCGAAGCCGCCGTTGGCCGTTCGCCAACCTGGGTGACGCGGCGCGGCGTTCGCGTCTCGACGTTCGGGATCCGCTCGCGCTTCGCCATGAGGCCGACATGGACCGGAACCACGGCTCCACGGCCGAAACGGGCATGACAGGCATCGATCGCCGCCATCCGCGGCCCGCATCGTCCGCCATTCCGCCACCGAGGCGGGAGAGCGCCAGTACCAAAATGCCTCTCGGGTTGCACTCTTCAATCAAATCGTGAGATTAGAGCATTTTCGGTTTAATCTGGTTCGTATCCTGCGGCGGCGAAGAAGTTGGCGCACTCGTCAGGTGTGACGGTGTCGACGAGGCGTCCGATGGCCGACCACAAACCCTCGACGGTTCGCTCGGCCGCTTTGCGCAGCAGCGCCTTCAACTTCGAGAACGCCATTTCGATGGGGTTGAAGTCGGGCGAGTAAGGCGGGAGGAACAAGAGCCGCGCGCCCGCCGCCTCGATGGCCGATCGCACGGCCGGACCTTTGTGGCTGCCGAGGTTGTCCATGACGACGATGTCGCCGGGGATGAGCTCAGGCACCAAGACCTGATCGACGTAAGCCTGGAAGGCGTCACGGTTGATCGGCCCATCGAGCACGAACGGTGCGGCGATCCCGGACAGGCGCAGGGCCGCCACCAGGGTCGTGGTCTTCCAATGGCCGTGCGGGATGGGCGAACGCAGCCGCTCGCCGCGGGGAGACCGTCCGCGCAGGCGGGCCATGTTGGTGGAGGTCCAGGTCTCGTCGAGGAACACGAGGCGCGCGGGGTCGAGATCGAGCTGGCACTCGAACCATGCCTCGCGCGCGGCCTTCACGTCCGGGCGGTCTTGCTCGGTGGCGTGAGCTGTCTTTTTTTGTAGGTGAGATCGCGTGCGTCGAGGAAGCTCCACAGGGTGCCGAGCCCGACCGTGAGATCGTACTCGTCCCGCAGTCGGGCGCGCATCTCTTCCAGGGTGATGTCGCCCTTCTCCTCGATCAGGGCGCGCAGGAACGCCTCATGTGGATCGAGCTTCGAGCGGCGCGCCCGCCCTTGCGGACGAGGGGCCACCGTCCCGGTTGTCGCGAGCGCGGCCATCCAGCGAATCGAGGTCGCGATGCCGACTCCAAAACGCGCGGCCGCTTGCCGGCGGGAGGTCGTTGCAGCGGCTTCCACCACCCGCTCGCGCAGGTCCTGGCTGTAGGGTCGTCCCATCTGTCGCTCCTCCTCCAGAGCGATCAGTGAATCAGCCCGCCGCCTCTCCGTGAACCCCACACGATTGATTCAGCGCAAACCGAAAACGCTCTAGAGAACCCACCATTGGAGGGTTGCACCATCAATTGGTTTTGGTCCGGGCTAGTCGTCGGATCGCTACTTCCGCTCATCGACAAGCCAGAACACGTCGTCTCCGAGTTCTTCAGGGGCGAATTTCTATGCGGGATGAGAGCTTGGTTTAGGGTGGTGCGGCCTATCCTACCCTTGGTGCTCCTGGTGTTCTGGGTTGCATCGTTGATCATTGAGAAATGACTGCGACTTGACGCGCGGATGCTTCGTTCCTGCGACGACCTCAATCAGCGAGGCCCCGCATCTTCACCCGCCGAAGCGAGGACGAGCGGACGCGCAAGCGGGAGGCCGAGGATAGGATCCGGCGCGCTCGCTCCGATGGCGGGTCTGCAGCCATCGGCGCCAGCTACCCTTGGCCGTTCGGCATCCCAGGCGCTGGTGGCCGTACCGCGCACTCCTCCGATTGCGCTTCATCCGACAGCGGGTCATCGACCGGTAAGGGCGGGTCATGCGGCGGCGACGACTGAGCCTTGCCCGATCTGATCACCATCAAGCCACGCCTCGGGACACGCGATGCGCGGACGTCGGTATGATTGAGCCGCATCGCCCGCGAACATGGCGGCACCCTTCACGCTTCGACCCGATGCGCCCTCGCGAAGAGCGCGGCCATCACCGCGAGGCTGGCTGTCAGGCCAGCCGGGAGGATCAAGGCGAAGATACCGATTGCGCCGTAGACCGCGGCTCCACCCACTGCCCCGATCAGCAGCGCCAACCAAACCGCTGCATCACCCACCCAGCCCAGCGGCGGCCCCGTTTTGGTGAAGGCAGCGGCGATCTTCTGACCGAGGCTGAACAGCGCTCCCGTGACGAACGTCGTCCCTGCTCGAAAGCCTTGCACCGAGCCCAGAACGGCGTTCTGCGCGCCCATGGCAAGAGCCAGGAAGAACGACACCAGACCGAGATCGGGCAGTTGAAGCCCAAGGGCGAACGCTCCGAAGACGAGGATGGCTTCGTAGGTCAAGACGATCGTCGTTTTCCAGGGCGCGGGAGTGACGATCGACAAGCCGCTGGCAATCGTGGAGCCGAGCAGGAACGTGGCGATTAAGACCGCCGGCTTGACGACACCCTCCACCGCACCATGGGAGATGGACACGCCCATCTGCGTGGTGTTGCCGCTCATGAACGATGTGTAGAGGCCGGTCAGCTGGATGAACCCTATCGCATCGATGTAGCCCGCGAGCCCCGTGAGCAGCAGGCCGAACGTAAGTTGCGACGGTCGGTTCATGATGCTGGCCTGGGTAGGATCACTGTGTTCCTCGAACCGGACCGTAGGGTTGGATCATTCGGCCGGTCTTCCGGCCAACCGTGGTCGAAACCGCTGCTTCGACCCTAGCTGGTGCAACGGTTCAGCCCAAGTCGAAGTTCTTACCTCCGACCCGCAACTCATGGGGTCGTGGGAGCAAATCATGATTGGACGTTTCGGGTTGAGCCTCATCCTAGCGACCGCCGCGGCGAGTGCCGCGATAGCCGCACCGATGTCCGACGAGGACAAGTCCGCTCTACAGCAGCAATGCGCCGGCGACTTCACGACCTTCTGTGCCGGCTTGCCGCCCGAGGATGGTCCCGAGACGCAGGCCTGCTTCCAAAAGAACATGTCGAAGCTGTCGCCGGGATGTCAGAACGCGATCCAGGCATACAAGAAGAAGGGCTGACGGGCGCATTTGCGCCTACTCAATCCCTCCTCTGGCGGCAGGCATCGGGTGATCACCCGTTGACGACATCCAGAGGGGGGGCACTGAGTTCAGGGCGACCGCACCTAGGCACGTTTCCTGCTCATGCCACCGGACATGCCCTCGCAGCAGCAGCCGCCCTTCCTGGCCTTCATTCCACTATGGCCCATCGCCATCGAGCCCTTGGCGCAGATCGGCGCCTTGCTTTTGCCTCCACCGCAGCAATCCATCGCCAGCGCCGGGGCTGAGCCCATCAACACCGTGGCGGCGGCAATCAGAATGAGCTTCCTCATTGAACTTTTCTCCTCGTTGATCCGTGGCTTACCAGCCGGTGCAGCGCGGGCTGCCGTGGCATATCGCTCAGCCTCGTCGATTGGACTGCGGATCCGTCAGTTCGGACAGCGGACTACCGACGGCGTCCTACATACGAGAAACTAGGTGCTCAGTCCCGAGGTCGGATCGGGACTCGTCGGTCTGCTGTATGTCCGGCTCGGGTGGCTTTGAGCCCGTCTGCTTTCGGTTTCATCGGCCAGAAGGCGTTGGGGGAAGCCTTGTCCTCGTGTCCCTTAGAGAAAGCGGCGAGGATCGAACGGAGCCAGCGGGATCTCAGGCTTGGCGCGGCTGACGAGTTGAGCGACGAGGCGTCCGGTCCTGGCCGATCCTACAAGGCCGACGTGGCCATGTCCGAAGGCGTAGATGACATCGGAGGTCTTCCGCGCAGTCCCGATGCAAGGGCGACCGTCCGGCATGCTCGGACGATGCCCGAGCCATACGCGCAAGCGCTCGGCCGGTATCTGCTGGTCGGCCAGTCTCGGGAACATCGAGATCAGGTGATCGCGCAGGATATCCGCGCGCTTCCAGTTGGGGACGGCCGCCAAGCCTGCGAACTCGACCTGCCCGGCGGCGCGCAGCCCGCCGTTCATGTGGTTGACGATCATCTTGGCGTCGGAGGCCATGATGGGCGTATGCGGGCCGATCTCTGCGTCGGTGATCATGACGTGGTAGCCACGTTCACTCTCGAGGGGAAGCGGGTCGCCGAGCGATGAGGTCAGCGCTTTCGAGCGCGCGCCGGCCGCAACCACCGCGCAGTCGCAGGCGATCTCACCCTGGTCCGTCGTCACCGCAATGAGGCGTCCCTCGTCGTGACAGAACCCCGTCGCGCGGGTCGAGACGTAGGTCGCCCCGCGCTCACGAGCCAGTTCGGACAGAGCGGCAATGTAGCGTCCTGGATCGCGGCAGTGCCCCGCTTCCTCGACCACGAGGCCGAAGGTGTAACGCGGATGCAAGTTCGGTTCTCGCTGCCGTAGTTCGTCGGTTGAAAGTTCGATCCACTCGATGCCGACCTTGCGGCGGATGGCCCAGGACCGAGCTTCACCCTCGAAGGCTGCGCGATCGGGATAGACGTGCATGACGCCGCGGCGCTCGATCAGCCGCGACACGCCGGCCTCGCTGGCAAGGCCTGCATGGAGCTTCGGCGCGTCAATCAATAATGTTCTCATGGCCGCCGCCGTCTGCTCGATCAGGGCCGGGGTCCTGGCCGCCAAGAGGAAGCGGATCAGCCAGGGCAGGACCTTCGGCAGGTAGGCCCACCGGATCGAGAGCGGTCCAAGCGGATCGAGAAGGAAAGAGGGGACCTTCTTCCACATCCCAGGCTCGCCCGGTGGGATGACGGAATGCGAGGAGAGCCAGCCGGCATTGCCGTAGCTGGTGGCTTGCTCACCCCCGGGCTGACCCGGATCGATCACGGTCACGCGGTGCCCCATCCGCAGGCATTCGATCGCGCTCACCGTCCCCACGGCGCCGGAGCCAATGATGACGACGTGCCGACCTGTTCCTGCGGACATCCGCGGAATTCCTCGATACTGGCGAAACAGGTGCTGATTAAGCTCGGCTGGCCATGCTGTAGCACGAACGAGGCTATTGGGCTTGGTCTAGGTCGCCTTCTGTGGCGGGGTTGGGTCGGGGGCGGTACGTCCGCGTCGAGGCGAAAGGCCCAGGTCTGGTTGCCACTCGTCCCAAGCATTTCGATCGCGATCGCCGCTTTGTCCGACTCACCGCGAATGAAACCGGGCTACCCCCAAATATTCTCCGGGCATGCGTCACCGCGGCTCTGGGCGGGGTACCGGTTGCGATGTGGTGAGTCTGCCGACCATGCGCTTGCCGGTCAGTGTTTCCGGTCAGCAGGAGGAGGGCTGAGTATTGGTGCCGCAAGAGGGATTCGAACCCCCGACCCCCTCATTACGAATGAGGTGCTCTACCAGCTGAGCTATTGCGGCGAGATCCGGTGAGTGACGGCTGGTGGCGCGTCGGATCGTTGCGGGTTCATATCCGCAGGTTCGTCCGAAGGCAAGGCGGCATGGGGCGTCCCCTTGATCCGGGGCCGTCCCTATGATGCAGCCGTGCCACGCCTCCGGTCTCACGCTCGCGGGGCGATCCGTGCCGCCTTGACGCGGGATGGCACGGCTTCGAAGGCTCCCTGGCACTGTCAGGAACCGTCATGTCGCTCATCGCCCGCTTGCGTGCCTATGCCGCCGATGCCTTCGGCCTGTCCGCCGGACAGGAGGAGGAAGCCGTCGACGAGCGTCTGGCGGCCATCGCCCTCCTCGTCCATGTGGCGAAGGTCGACGGCGTTCTCGATGGCGCCGAATCCGAGCGATTGTGCCGCCTCGTCGAGGGTCGCTATGCCGGAACCCGCGAGGAGGCAGAGGCGCTGATCGCCCGCGCCGCCAGCGTCGATGCGCAGACCCGCGACATGGCCTTGCTCGTCGTGATGATGGGCCACGAATTCGGCGAGACCGAGCGGGCCCGGCTGCTGTCGATGGCCTGGTCGGTGGCGGATGCCGATGGCACCGTTCATGAATTCGAGGAGGCGCTGGTCTGGCGCCTCGGGCGCCTGCTCCGGTTCGACGATACGGCGATCCGGCTGGCACGGGCGGGTGCCGATGCCGTGACGGCCCCATAGGGCGGACTTCTCCCACGGCACCCGGCTTCGGGGTGCCGCATCATGCTGGAATTAGGGATCGGGGCGCGATGATCGTCAGCTTCACGCTGATCCTCCTGGCACAGCTCGTCGGCGAGGCGATGGCCAGGGCGACGGCGCTCCCGGTTCCCGGCCCGGTCATCGGAATGGCGCTCCTGCTCCTGTTCATGGTGCTGCGCGACCGCTCCCCCGCCACGGCCGGGCGCCTCCTCGCGCCCCCCCTCGTCGACGGAACCCTGGAGCGCTCCGGCAAGGGGCTGCTGGCCAACCTGTCGCTGATGTTCATCCCGGCCGGAGCCGGCATCGTCGGACGGCTCGACGTGCTCGAAGCGCATGGCCTGGGGCTCGCCTGCGTCGTCGTGGTCTCGACGCTGGCGACTCTGACGGCGACGGCACTCACCTTCGTGGCGGTGAAACGCTGGGTCGCCCCGGGAGACCCGTCATGACCGGCGATTTCGCCCTCTGGGTCTATCTCTCGCGCACGCCGCTGCTGTGGCTCACCGTCACCCTGATGGTCTACGCGGTGGCCGATCGCATCGCCACGGCGACCGACCGGCATCCGCTGGCGAACCCGGTCGTCGTCGCCATCATCCTGATGGCCTGCGTGCTGAAGCTGACGGGCACGCCCTACCCGACCTATTTCGAGGGCGCGCAATTCGTACACTTCCTGCTCGGGCCGGCCACCGTGGCCCTGGCGATCCCGCTCTACGAATATCGCGCCACGGTGTTGCGCTCGCTTGCGCCGATGCTGGCCGCGCTCGTCGTCGGTTCCGTCGTGGCGCTGGTCTCGGCGATGACGCTCGGGACCGCCTTCGGCATCCCGCATGACGTCATCGTGGCGCTGGTGCCGAAATCGGTGACGACCGGTGTCGCCATGGGCATCGCCCAGAATCTCGGCGGCGACCCGACCCTGGCGGCCGTGCTGGTGATGCTCACCGGGATGACCGGCGGCATCCTCGTCACCCCGCTGATGAACCTGCTGCGCATCCGCGACATGCGGGCGCGCGGCTTCGCGGCGGGCCTCGCCGCCCACGGGGTCGGCACGGCGCGCGCGTTTCAGGTCAACGAGGTGGCGGGCGCCTTCGCCGGCATCGCGCTCGGCCTCAACGCCTTCATCACCGCGATCCTGGCGCCGCTCGCGGTGACGTTCCTGCGCTGAGGCGGGCAATACTCGCCTCGGCTGAAACGGGCGTTATTCGGCCGGCACGACCTTGGCCAGATCCGTCGGGACGAAGCGCCCGTCCTGGCCCGGCTTCATGTCGATGCATTTGTCGTGGAGGGCGTGCAGCGTCGAGCGGTGGCCGATGGAGACGATGGTGGTGCCGGGCAGGCGTTCGCGCAGCATGCGGTAGATGCCGGCCTCGCTCGGCTCGTCGAGGGCGGCGGTGGATTCGTCGAGGAACAGCCAGGCCGGCTTGGCCAGCACGGCGCGGGCGATGGCCAGACGCTGCTGCTCGCCGCCCGAGAGGCGCTGATCCCAGGCATCGACCTCGTCGAGGCGATCGGCCAGCTGCGGCAGTTGCGCGGCGACCAGGGCCTCGCGGATCTCCGCGTCGGAGAACTGATCGGTGGTGCTGGGATAGACCACCGCGCCGCGCAGCGTCCCGAGCGGAATGTAGGGCCGCTGCGGCAGGACCAGCGCAGACTGGCCCTCCGGCACGTCGATCCGACCCTTGCCGAACGGCCAGATGCCGGCGATCGCGCGGAACAGGGTCGACTTACCCGAGCCGGACGGACCGGTGAGCAGGGTCGCGGCGCCCTTGGTGAGGGCGAACCTGTCGGCTGCCACGATCTCGCGGCCGTCGGGCAGGGCGAGGGTCAGTCCGGACGCCGTCACGTCGGATTGGCTCTGGCTGCCCTGGACCAGACCGTACCCGACACCGGACAGGGCGTCCGCCTTGGTCATCGCCCGCTTGAAGGACGTCAGACGATTGGTGTTGGCGCGGTAGGACGCGATGGTGGTGTAGGAATCGATGAAGAACGACAGCGAGCCCTGGACGCTGCTGAAGGCGTTCGCCGTCTGCTGGAACTGGCCGAGGGTGATCTTCTTCAGGAAGTAGGAGGGCGCGGCGAGGATGTAGGGAAACACCACGCTGATCTGGTTGTACGACAGGGTGAAACTGCCGATCTTGATCCGCCGGTAGATGATGGCGAGGTAATTGCCGATGATCTCGCGGAAGAGTTCACGCAGGCGCAGGGTCTCCGATCGCTCGCCGCGCAGCAGCGCGATCTGCTCGGAATAGACGCGGGTCCGCGCGAGCGAGAAGCGGAAATCGGCCTCCACCTTCTCCTGCCGGAAATCGAGCCCGATCAGCGGGCGGCCGATGAGATGTGTCAGCCAGGTGCCGACCACCGCGTAGACGATGACCAGCCAGACCAGGAAACCGGGGACCACCGTGTCGGTGAAGGGCAGCACGAAATCCCGCGACAGGCCCCAGAGAATGACCATGAACGAGACCAGGGTGGCGGCCTGCGACAGCAGGCGGATCGACAGGCTCGTCGTCTGCTGGATGAACAGGTTGACGTCGCTCTGGATGCGCTGATCGGGGTTGTCGGCCGGCTCGTCGGTGAAGGGGATGCGGTAATGGATGCCGGCATCGAGCCAGCGGCTATAGAGGCTGCGCGTCAGCCAGGTGCGCCAGCGGATGTGAAGCGAGGCGTCGACGAAGGTGTCGAACATGCCGATGACGACCCAGATCGTCGCCAGCGGCACGAAGATCCAGACGAGCTGATACCAGAAGGCGTCGGCGTTATATTCCTGCAGGGCGTTGAAGAGATCGCGGTACCAGAAGTTCAGCCGCAGCTGCAGCGCCACCTGGGCGAAGGTGATGAAGATCGACAGCGCCACGAGGCGGCGTGCGACCCGGCCCTCCGTCGTGCCGAAGAAGCGGAACGGCCCGATCTCCCGGGTCGGCTCTTCGCGAGCGGCGAAGAACGGGTCGGCGATGCGGGTGATGGCGCGGATCGGCTCGAGATGCGAGATCCCGAACACGATACCGCCGAACACCACCGCGCCCGTGGCCGCGAAGGCGGGCGGCAGCAGCGCCGCCAGCGTGTCCGGCAGCGCGCCCATGGCTGCCAGCTGCTTGGCACCGGCGAGAAACAGGTAGCCGATCCCGTAGACCGAGATGAAGACCTTTAAGTAATCGGAGAGCTTGGCCGAGGCGAGGAGGATCGCCACCATGGCAAAGCCGCTGATGCTCACGTAAAGCGGCGTCGATACGCCCGGCAGGATCAGGAGTGCGAGGACGAAGAGCGCCGTGATGGCGGCCTGCAGGCCGAGGCCTGTCCTGAATACGGCCACGCGCGTCTCCTCGAGTCTATGCTTCGGATATGCGATGCCGTCATCGCCCTCCGGTATGGGACCGGATTGTTACGGCGGCAGTGACGGCCGGTCGTGGCGAGATCGTGGCGGGGTCGGGCGCCTTCAGAATCGTGAAGACGGATCAGGGCCAGTCCCAGTCACCGTAATCGGGCTCGCGACAGCGGTATCCGACCGGACATTCGATGTTGTCGCGCGTCGGCACGAAGCGGAGTTCGGCGATCTCCGTCAGGCCGCAGAGGCTGCGGTCGTGGACGAACCGTTCGGTCTTGCCGATCTGGGGCGACATCGTGGCCGACCCGTCCCTCCTCACGAAGGCCATCGCGTCCGCGCAGGTCATCCGCAGAGTGGAGGGGGGTGCTTGAGCACTGGCCGGGGCTGCGATGGCGACGCAGACGGCGATGGCGAGGCGTCTCGTCACGGTAGCTCGGCGCACTGACTTGTTTCTCACAAGCTTGAGCATGGCAGTTTTGATGAGATACGGGAAGGCCTTGCCGTTCGCTCGCCGTATTCACGGAGTCTATCCACTGCTATCGATCACGCCGAGACAGAGTAACGGTCCGCTTGTTTTCCTGCGGCCGGTGTTGCAAGAACACAACGGTATCCGCAGGGACTGAAGGACTTCGGCGAGAACTGAACGACGCCGGCAAGAACGCAGCGACGTCGGATCGGCGAGGGCGTGATGGAGCGGTGAGGGATCGACGCGGCCAAGGCCGCTGCGAGGATCGCTCCGCCAATGTAGTGAAGGTCGACGGGAGACGGCGATGGCTGCGGGCATCGAAGGGACGGCAGCGGGGATCATCGACGACGGAGCGCCATCCTCGGCGCCACCGGAGGCGCGCGCCACGTCTCGACGCACCCTCGTCCTTCCGCTGGCGCTCGCCATGGGCTGGGGCGTGCTGCTCGGCTACAGCACCGTCCTCCTCACCAACGACACGCCGGCACGGCCCGAAACCGGCACGGCGCAGGCCGCCTTCAACGAACCGGGTCCGTTCGAGGATACGGGTGGCGCGTCACGCCCCAACCGCGGCGGCGCGCCCTGGTCGGACGTGACGGCCGGGCCCGGCCTAGAAGGGACGTCGGCCAAGGGGTCGATCAAGGGTTCGGGCGAGGGGGCGACCGTTTCATCGAACGTCCGGGCCGTGGCCCTCAAGCAGGATCTCGAGGCGGCGTCGCGGATCGATGGCGGCGCAACCGCGTCTCCGCCGATCGAGCCGGCAGCCTATGTCGGCCTCTGGGGACCCAACGAGATCGCCTGCCGTCGCGGAGCGAGGCGGCGGGGGTATATCCCGGCGCGGATAACCGAGGGCGGGGCACGGGCCGGAAACACGGTCTGCACCTTCCGCGACGGGCGCCGCCTCGGTGCGAGTTGGAGCGTGGCGGCGTCGTGCAGCGATGGAGGCCGGCGCTGGTCGTCGCAGGTCAAGCTGGTCGTCGACGGTGACCGGCTGACCTGGTCGAGCCCGCGAGGCGATGCCTCGTATATCCGGTGCGGACGCCGCGCGGGCTGACGTCCAGGCGAGACAAGCGCCGAAATCTCGGCCTGCCGCGCGTTAGTCCTTACAGAGGACAGCGCGAAACCGCGATATCTTGGCATTGCCGGACAGCCATCATCCCATAGCAAATGACGACGCGGCATCCGCAAGCGGGCATCGATGGCCGCGCCTTGGAGAGAAAGCGCTTATTCTCCAATGGCTCTTCGATACCTCGATGATCACTCAATCAAGCAGCGTATGAGTGCTCGCATAGATTGATTTTCATGATGAGCATAAGTTCTCATAAGAAAATCTGACGCCACGGTATCAGCATGCGCCTGAGGCTTGAGCATTTAGGGCGAAATCGTTCGAAAGCGCACAATCCAAGACAGAACGATTTTGCGCAACTTACCTGACGAGTGCTAGCGATTTACGCTCGGTCAGTGCCGCAGGCGAATTGAATACAACCATACCGGTGTCATTTAATTTTTGTTTCTCGAACTGGCCGAGAAATTAATTTATATGAGATTTTTCTCATGCAATCTAAAAGTTGCATAATTCTGGCCGATACACGGTAGCGAAAAGGATAATATACTTATACATAGGTTGTTTTCTGATTCGAATCAAACATAGATTAATTCCACATGCGCGGCCTGATAGCGAACGCCGCCGAACTTAGAAGATCGTATCAAGATTCTGTTATGAATTCGATCCGATCCTTCGTCGCTGACCACATCAGATTCTCGGTTTTTCTGAAGTCACGGCGATGGCTATGAAACAACTTCAAGGCAATACTAAGCGATCATTTTTCGATTGCACGCAAGGTACTTCGGCTGTCGAGTTCGCACTGGTCGTTCCAGTCCTGCTCGGCCTGTTCGCGGGCATCGTCGTGTTCGGCATCTATCTCGGCGCGTCACACAATCTCAGGCAGCTCGCATCGGATGCTGCCCGTGCTTCGATCGCGGGTGTCAACGACCAGGAGAGAGCGGATTTCGCACGTCAGCGCGTCAGCTCCGCCCTGGCAGGTGGCGCCATGTTCAAGCCCGGAACCGTGGATGTCCAAGTCGGTCCCGATGCGGCGGATACGTCGCTCTACACGGTCACGTTGACCTTCGATTCGAAGGCCCTCGGCTTTTCGGGCTTCTCCGGCCTCATCCCGATTCCGCCGGACCTGATCAAGAGCTCGGTGAGCGTGCGGCGAGGGGGCCTGTGATGCGGGCCTCGACCTTCTCCACCGATCGACGGGGCTCCGTCGCGGTGTTCACGGCTTTCGGGATGACCGCCCTGATGGCGGTCGCCGCGATAGGCGTCGATCTCGGCGCCATGGTCCTCGCGCGTCGTCGCGCACAGGGGGCGGTCGACCTCGCCGCGATGATCGCGGCCACCAATCTCACCAACGCCAATGCGCTGGCACGCCAGTCCCTCAGCGACAACGGTTACGCGGCCGCTCAGATCGTGGTCGAATCCGGCACCTATTCCGGTGACGCCAAGCTCGCCGCGGGATCCCGCTTCGTCGCCGGCGTCGCGCCGGCCAGCGCGGTCCGGGTCGCCATTCAGACCACCACGCCGACCTATTTCGCACCGGCCCTCGGTTTCGGTCGCGACGTCGCCATCGGTGTGAAGGGCACCGCCGCCACGGCACAATTCGCGTCCTTCACCATCGGCTCGGGCCTCGCCTCCGTCGATGCCGGCATCGCCAACGCGATCCTCGGCGCCATGCTGGGACGGACGCTGTCCCTGTCGGTGATGGATTACAACGCGCTGCTGAGCACCCGGATCGACGCGTTCCGGTTCCTCGATGCGCTGGCGCCGACCCTCAACCTCAAGGCCGGAAGCTATTCGGACATCATCAAGGGCAGCGCGACGATCGGCCAGTTCACCGCCGCTCTCCAGGTGGCCGCCGCGTCGACCGGCGGCGGTTCGGCGGCCTCCTCCGCCCTCGCGCAGATCTCGGCGGCTCTGCAGGCCGGAGGGCAGACCCTGCAGATCAGCGACGTGGTCGGCCTCGGCGACCTGGCGGCTCTGTCGCCGGGGGCCGGAACGAAGGGTCCTCAGATCAGCGTGCTCGATACGCTCTCGGAAGCGGTGTCTATCGCGAACGGAAACCGTCAGGTTTCGGTCAATCTCGGACCGTCGATTCCGGGCCTGCTCAAGACGCAGATCACCATCGGCATCGGCGAGCGGAAGCAGAGTTCGGGATACGTGCAACCGAACTCTCCCCAGGCGACGGTGAATACGGCCCAGACCCGGATCCTGATCGAGGCGAGCCTCACCCTGCCGCTCGGCCTCGGTTCGCTGACATTGCCGATCTACGTCCAGGCGGCGCAGGCGAAGGCGACCCTGCGGACGGTCACCTGCCCGTGGTCCGATACGGGCCGCCGGCAGATCAGCCTCGACGCGCTGCCGGGGCTCGCCGATCTCGCCATCGCCAACATCCCGGGCAACCTGATCGACCCGAATGCGGCCACGCCGGACCTGACGGGGGCGGCGACCATCCTTCAGGTCACCCCGTTGCTGAATGTCAGCGCGCGATCCCGCCTGACGCTGGGAAGCCCTTACGCGCAGTCGGTGAGCTTCAACGACGACGAGATCACGCGGCATACCTCGAAGACGGTCACGTCCTACGGCATGACCCAATCGGCCGTGACGAGCCTGATCCAGAACATGAGCCTCTCGGTGAACGGCCTCGGCCTCATCGCGCCGGGTCTCCTCACCAGCACCGTCGCCACGGCCCTGTCCGGTGTCGCCCCGGCCCTCGACGGCGTCCTGGCGAACACCCTGCGCACGCTCGGCTTGAGGCTCGGCACCGCCGACCTGACGGTCGATGGCGCGCGCTGCGACCAGGCCGTGCTGGTTCAGTGATCCGGACACGAAAAAGGGCCGCCTCGCGGCGACCCTTTTCCAACTTAGCCGAAGCGTGGGCGTCCTGGACTTCTTAGAAGTCCATGCCGCCATCCAAGCCCGGCCTGCCGGGCTTGGACATCCTGGTTCAAGCGTGGGCGTCCCGGACTTCTTAGAAGTCCATGCCGCCATCCAAGCCCGGCCTGCCGGGCTTGGACATCCTGGTTCAAGCGTGGGCGTCTTGGACTTCTTAGAAGTCCATGCCGCCCATGCCGCCGCCGCCCGGCATCGAGGGAGCGCCGCTGTCCTTCTTCGGAGCGTCGGCGATCATGGCCTCGGTGGTGACGAGGAGGCCGGCGACCGAAGCCGCGTCCTGCAGAGCGGTGCGCACGACCTTGGCGGGATCGACGATACCGGCCTGGATCATGTCGACGTATTCTTCGGTCTGGGCGTTGAAGCCGAAGGTGATCGAGTCGAGGTTGTCGGTGATCCGGCCGACCACGATCGAGCCCTCGACGCCGGAATTGGCGGCGATCTGGCGGATCGGGGCTTCCAGAGCCTTCAGCACGATCTTGATGCCGGCCTGGACGTCCGGGTTGTCGCTCTTGAGGACGCGAACGGCCTCACGGGCGCGGAGGAGGGCGGTGCCACCGCCGGGAACGATGCCCTCTTCCACCGCAGCGCGGGTGGCGTTGAGCGCGTCGTCGACGCGGTCCTTCTTCTCCTTGACCTCGACCTCGGTCGCGCCGCCGACGCGGATGACCGCGACGCCGCCGGCGAGCTTGGCCAGACGCTCCTGGAGCTTCTCACGGTCGTAATCGGAGGTGGTCTCTTCGATCTGAGCCTTGATCTGGCCGACGCGGGCTTCGATCTCGGTCTTCTCGCCGGCACCGTCGATGATCGTGGTGGTCTCCTTCTCGATGCGGATGCGCTTGGCGCGGCCGAGCATCGGGAGGGTGACGTTCTCGAGCTTGATGCCGAGATCCTCGGCGATCATCTGACCCTGGGTCAGGATCGCGATGTCCTCGAGCATCGCCTTGCGGCGATCGCCGAAGCCGGGGGCCTTGACGGCAGCGACCTTGAGGCCGCCGCGCAGCTTGTTCACGACGAGCGTGGCGAGAGCCTCACCCTCGATGTCCTCGGCGATGATGACGAGCGGCTTGCCGGTCTGCACCACGGCCTCGAGAACCGGCAGCATCGCCTGCAGCGACGACAGCTTCTTCTCGTGGATGAGGATGTAGGGGTCCTCGAGCTCGGCGACCATCTTCTCCGCGTTGGTGATGAAGTACGGGGAGAGGTAGCCACGGTCGAACTGCATGCCCTCGACGACGTCGAGCTCGGTCTCGGCGGTCTTGGCTTCCTCGACGGTGATGACACCCTCGTTGCCGACCTTCTGCATGGCATGGGCGATCATCTCGCCGATTTCCTTGTCGCCGTTCGACGAGATCGTGCCGACCTGGGCGACTTCCTCGGACGAGGCGACCTTCTTGGCGCGGGCGACGATGTCCTTCACGGCGGCGGCCGTGGCGAGGTCGATGCCGCGCTTGAGGTCCATCGGGTTCATGCCGGCGGCGACGTACTTGGCGCCTTCACGGACGATGGCCTGGGCCAGGACGGTGGCGGTGGTGGTGCCGTCGCCGGCGATGTCGTTGGTCTTCGAGGCCACTTCGCGCACCATCTGGGCGCCCATGTTCTCGAACTTGTCGGCGAGCTCGATCTCCTTGGCGACGGTGACGCCGTCCTTGGTGATGCGGGGAGCGCCGAAGCTCTTCTCGATGACGACGTTGCGGCCCTTGGGGCCGAGGGTGACCTTCACCGCGTCGGCGAGAATGTCGACGCCGCGCAGCATCTTCTCGCGGGCATCGGAGCCGAAGCGTACTTCTTTCGCTGCCATGTTAGATCCTCATGAGGTTGGAAGCCCCGAGACGCCGTCGCGGCGCTCGAAGGGCTCGGATGGGGAAGAAGGAAGAGGGCAGGGTCGCTTTAGGCGACGACGCCCATGATGTCGGATTCCTTCATGATCAGGAGGTCCTGACCGTCGATCTTGACCTCGGTGCCGGACCACTTGCCGAACAGCACGCGATCACCGGCCTTGACGTCGAGCGCGTTCACGCGGCCGGCTTCGTCACGGGCGCCGGGGCCGACGGCGACGATCTCGCCCTCTTGCGGCTTCTCCTTGGCGGTGTCGGGGATGATGATACCGCCCTTGGTCTTCTCTTCGCCTTCGATACGACGGACGACGACACGGTCGTGCAGCGGACGGAACTTCATGAGCTGCCCTCTTGCTTCGAATTCATGGATGGCGTTGATGCGGCCGAAGGGCACGCCCAACCCAGCTGTTAGCACTCCCGAGCGAAGAGTGCCAAAGACAAGCGGGAGGTAGGCTCAAGCCCCTGGCGAGTCAAGATGGCGACGTCGCGTCATGCCGCCTTGCGCAGCATGTTCTGCTACGCGAATGCCGACAGACGGATGACAATCACCTCATGATCAGCCTCCAGGGACCGCAGGGCGCGGTCGAGCATTCCGGTGCGGCTTCAGGCGGCTCCGTGCCGAGCCACGCGATCTGGATCGATCTCAACGATCCGAGCGCGGAGGAGGCGGCGCATATCGAGGAGGCGACCGGCCTGCGCGTGCCCTCGCGCAAGGCCTTGAGCGAGGTCGAGAATTCCAGCCGCCTGCGGCGCCTCAAGAACGGCCTCTCGCTCTCCACGCCGATGATCACCTTCGACAAGGTCGATTCGCAGCTCACCCCGCTCGGCTTCGTCCTGACCAAGGACCGGCTCATCACCGTGCGGTTCAACGATCTGCGCGCCTTCGCCGAGGTGAAGAAGCGCATCGGCGAGGGCGACGGGGATTGCCAGACCGGCACCGAGATCTTCCTCCTGCTGGTGGAGGAGCTGGTCGACAGCCTCGCCGATGCCCTGGAGGAGATGGGCGCCGACCTCGACGCGCTCTCCACCCGGATCTTCGATTTCGACGTGAGGGCAGGGGGCGTCGCCGGTTCCGACAAGACCCCGCGACGGCGCGATCTCGCCCTCCGGCGCATCCTGCGCAGCGTCGGGCGCCGGGGCAAGGCGCTGGGCAAGATCCGATCGAGCCTGCTCGGCCTCGAGCGCATCCTCCCCTTCGTCGCCGGCGAGTGCGAGCACCTCCTCGGCGCGGCCGAGATCCCGCGCTTCGAGACCCTGCGGCGGGACATCGCCTCCCTCGACGAATTCGAGATCCGCCTGTCCGAGAACGTCCAGTTCCTGCTCGACGCCACCCTCGGCCTGATCAACATCGAGCAGAACAACACCTTCCGCGTGCTCACCGTCGTCTCGGTGGTGGGGGTGCCGCCGACCCTGATCGCCTCGCTCTACGGCATGAACTTCAAGCACATGCCGGAACTCGACTGGGCCTATGGCTATCCCTATGGTCTCTCGCTGATCGCCATCAGCGCGATCATCCCCGTCATCTTCTTCAAGCTGCGCGGGTGGTTCTGAAACGCGGTCGATCCGGTCCCCTTGAGGTTTGGAAGGATCTCGAGGTTTGAAGGATCTCGGGGGTTAGGGGAATCTTTGCGGGCCGGTGCGCAAGGATCGGGAGCAATGCCGGGATTCCGGCGACCAGAGTCGACCGCATGGCCGTGATCGTCGCCTTCATCCTGAATGCCGGGCTCAATTTCGGCCTCGGCCTGCTCCTGGCCAAGTTGATGGGGCCGGCGGATTTCGGTCTTTTCGGCCTCGCCACCACCGGCGCCGTGGTCCTCAACACCCTGGTCTTCGAGTGGCTGCGGCTGTCGGCGACCCGGTTCTATTCCAACCGCGTCCGGCGCGAGGAGCCCTGGATCCGGCACGGGCTCGACCGCGCCTATGCCGTCCTCGCCCTGGTCTTGCTCGTGGCCTCCGCCCTCTGCGCCATTCTCGGCGCAACGGTGGAGATGGATGCCGAGGGCCGCTTCGCCATCGCGGCGGGCGCCGGTCTCGCCGCCTTCGGTATCGGCCTGTTCGATTATCACGCGGCCCTGACGCGGGCGCGGTTCGACGGCGGGCTCTATCTCAAGCTGACGATCGTCAAGAACGGCCTGTCGCTCCTGCTCATGGCGGGCGCGGCCTGGCTGTTTCCCCAGCCGGTCTGGGTTCTCGTCGCCTGCGGGCTCAGCCAGTTCCTGCCCGTGGTCCTGCTGCGCAGGCCCATGCTCGATCCGCCGGTGCCCATCGTCCGGGTGCGCATGAGCGAGACCTGGCGGCTGTTTCGCGCCTACGGGCTTCCGCTGATCGCCGCGAACGCGATCTACCAGATCACGCCGTTCCTGAATCGCAGCGCCATCGCCATGTCGTTCGGCCTGGCGGAGGCCGGCTATTTCGCCCTCGCGGCGGATGTCGCCTCGCGCAGCCTCAGCATGATCGGGACGGCCCTGGACCTCATCCTGTTCCAGCTCGCCGTGCGGGTGGACGAGCACGAGGGCCATGTCGCGGCCGAAGCCCAGATCGGGCGCAATGCCGGGATCGTGGTGGCGCTGATGGTGCCTTGCGCCGGCGGCCTTTGGGCGGTGCTTCCGGCGATCCAGGGTCTCGTCGTGCCGGAAGCCTATCGCGGACCCTTCGCCCTCTACGCGATGCTGCTCATTCCCGGCCTGCTCTGCGGGACGCTGATCAATTTCGGCCTCAACCCGATCTTCCAGATCCGCCGCAAGACGGTGCCGGTCATCGCCGCCGCCATCATCGGTCTCGCCGTCAACGCCGTCTGCCTGTTCATCCTGCCGGCGCATTTCGGGCCGCCGGGCATCGCCATCGCGCAGAGCGCCGGCCTCGTCGCCTCGACCCTGTGGCTGGCGGTGCGGGCGCTCACCGGACCGCGCCGGCTGCGCATCGACTGGTGGGACGTCTTCGCCGCCTGCACCGCCACCCTGGCGATGATGGCTTGCCTCACGCCGTTCCGGCACATGGACCCGGCCGTGGCCTTGGCGATCTGCCTGCCGCTCGGCGTCCTCGTCTATGCCGCCCTCGTCGGCCTGTTCGACATCGCCGGGCTGCGCGGCCTCGTCGCCTCCTATCTTCGAGAGCGCGCGGTCACACCGGTCGCCTGAGACATGCGCCCGCTTGAAAGCGGGGCGTCCCTTCCCGCATATGATCCACCCCAAGGTGCCGTCGAGCATCGCGGCGGGCAGGAAGAGCGGGCAGGACAGATGCGTTCATACGAGCCTCAGGACGAGGGCGAGGCGCAAGCCATCGTCGCCGATGCCGCCGGCCGGTCCGAGCCGATGCGGCTCGTCGGCGGGGGCACCAAGGCCGCCATCGGCCGCCCCGCGCAGGACGAGGCGACCCTCTCGGCCCTGAAACTGTCCGGGATCACCCTGTACGAACCGGCCGAGATGGTGGTGGCCGCCCGCGCCGGCACGCCCCTCGCCGAAGTCCAGGCGCTCCTGGCCGAGCGCGGGCAGATGCTGCCCTTCGAGCCGATGGACCATCGCATCCTGATGGGCTCGGCCGGCGAGCCGAGCTTCGGCGCCGTGGCCGCGACCAACAATGCGGGTCCGCGCCGGATCAATGCGGGTGCCGCCCGCGACAGCCTCATCGGCGTGCGCTTCGTCAACGGGCGCGGCGAGGCGATCAAATCCGGCGGCCGGGTGATGAAGAACGTCACCGGCCTCGATCTCGTCAAGCTCATGGCCGGCTCCTGGGGCACCCTCGGCCTCCTCACCGAAGTGACCTTCAAGGTGCTCCCGGTGCAGGAACGCGTGGCGACCCTGGCCTTCTCGGGGCTTGACGACGGAACCGCCGTGGCCGCCCTCAGCGCCGCCCTCGGTTCGCCGTTCGAGCTCACCGGGGCCGCCCATCTGCCGGGCGGCCTCGACGGGCCGAGCCCCCGCACCCTGATGCGCCTGGAAGGCTTCTCGGAATCCCTCGACTATCGCCTCGGCGAGCTGCGCAAGCTGCTCAAGCGCTTCGGCGAGCCGGAGATCATCGAGGACGAGATCGGTGCGGTCCTGTGGGCGGCGATCCGCGACGTGATCCCGCTGACGGAGCCGCGCGCATCCGCCGTGTGGCGGATTTCCACGGCGCCGACGCGAGGGCCCATCGTCACCGCCGCTATCGCCGCGCGGCGCGAGGCGCGCTGGTTCTACGATTGGGGCGGCGGCCTCGTCTGGCTCGCCACATCGGCCGAGGGCGATGCCGGCGCCGAGATGATCCGCGCCGCCCTTCGCGCCACCGGAGGCCACGCCACTCTGGTGCGGGCCCCCGACGCGGTCCGTGCCGCGACCGCCGTCTTCGAGCCCCTGTCCGAGCCGCTGCTGCGCATGACGGCCGGGATCAAGGCCGCCCACGACCCCAAGGGCGTGTTCAATCCGGGTCGGATGTATGCAGGGATTTGAGATGCTAACAAAAGACAATGTTATCAATGCGGCTATCTATGGTATTTTAAATGCAAATGATTTTTATGAGAAGATTTCAAATGGATTCTCTATAGATGGATCTGGCGTTGAAGGTCTTCTCCAAACAAAAATCGCCGAAGCAATTTTTGATATGCTTCCAAAAGATACGGACGGCTTTCTAAGCGAAGAGTCCATAGTTTTAGAGCATTCATTCAAAGAAATTTTTGCGGAGTCTGGGGCCGGAAAATCACGTGGTCGAATTCCTAAGTTAGTTAACGGTGCAAAGCGCATTGATATTTTGATAATGAGCAAAGATGGGAAGCCACTTATACCTATCGAAGTAAAAAGAAATGCGGCAGCGGATGGATTTGCGGTGGATGCAAATCGGATTTTTGGAATTTTAAAGCGTTCTGATAACTTAGCCGGTGGTTCTGTGAAATTTGGTCTGATTTGTGGATTTATTTCTGGAAGAGGGCACTCAAAATCAGACTGTTTGGATGACATCAAACGGAAAAAAGCAAAGTGCATAGAAAATATTGAAAATAGCAACATATCTCAAGGAAATATGTATCATCAATTTGACGAACCTAAGAAATTTGAAGACGAAGGATGGTGGGTTGGCGGCGCGATTTGCGTGTATCTGCGGCGCCAATAAACATAGAAACTAAAATAATATCAGTCAATAATGCGAATATTGTGCTGTCGTTTGTGATATTTTATTAAGCCCCATGGCGATTTTCATCGCCATGGGGCGCGAGCCGATCTGTACCTGCGGAACGATCCGCCTCTGGTACGGCAACGTCCACGGCCCCGAGAACTCGCAGCAGATCGCCGACTGGTACACGCCGTCCTACATCATCCACGGCTTTCTGTTCTACGGCGCGATCCACCTCCTCGGCCGGATCGCGGGTCGGCCGCTGCCGCTGGGCCTCGCCTTCCTCATCGCCGTCGGCGTCGAATGCGCCTGGGAGATTGCCGAGAACACGCCGGCCGTGATCGCGCATTACCGGCAGGCGACCATGGCCGCAGGCTATGTCGGCGACAGCGTGCTCAACTCGCTCTGCGACATCGCCGCGATGGCCCTCGGGTTCTGGCTCGCCCGCCGGCTTCCGGCCTCGGTGGTGGTGATGGCGGGCGTCGCCATGGAGATCGGCGTCGGCTACGCCATCCGCAACAATCTCACCCTCAACGTGCTCATGCTCCTCCACGATTTTCCCGCTATCCGGGCGTGGCAGGCCGGGGCTTAGAGCCATTCCAAGGCTCGGCTTCCGTCGCGTTTCTCTCTAAGCTGCGGGAAACAGCGCCGGGCGGCGAAAGAACGCCCGGCACCGGACGATGTCGGGACCCTGAGGAAACGCCGTGCAGACCAATTTCAGCCTGACGCAGCTCGCCGACCCGGCGATGGCGGCCTCGGAGAAGATCCTGCGGACCTGCGTGCATTGCGGGTTCTGCACCGCCACCTGCCCGACCTATCTCCTCCTCGGCGACGAGCTCGATTCCCCGCGCGGGCGCATCTACCTGATCAAGGACATGCTGGAGGGCGGCAAGCCGGCGACGCCCGAGGTGGTCAAGCACGTGGACCGCTGCCTCTCCTGCCTGTCCTGCATGACGACCTGCCCCTCGGGCGTGCATTACATGCACCTCGTCGATCACGCCCGCACGCATATCGAGGAGACCTATCGCCGGCCTCTGAGCGACCGGCTCCTGCGCAGCGTGCTCGCCTTCGTGCTGCCCTACCCGAACCGCTTCCGCCTGGCGCTCCTGGCCGCCAAGATCGGCGCGCCGTTCCGGCCCCTCGTCGCCCAGCTTCCCCGCGTCGGCAACCGGCTCGCTGCGATGCTCGACCTCGCGCCGGCACTCCTGCCGAACCGCACCATCACCGACCGGCCGGGCACCTTCCCCGCCGACAACCGCGTGCGGGAAGCCAGCGCCCTGCTCCAGGGCGAGGCCGCGCCGGCCCGCGCCGGGCGCGTCGCCCTCCTGCGCGGCTGCGCCCAGAGCGTCCTGCGCCCCGATTTCAACGAGGCGGCGATCCGTCTCCTCACGCGCCACGGCGTCGAGGTGGTCCAGGCGCAGGGCGAGGGCTGCTGCGGCGCGCTCACCCACCATATGGGCAAGGCGGATTCCTCGCACGCCCAGGCCCGGCGCACCATCGATGCCTGGATCGCCGAGATGGACGGCCAGGGGCTCGACGCGATCATCGTCACGGCCTCGGGCTGCGGCACGACGATCAAGGATTACGGCTTCATGTTCCGCGACGACCCGGCCTATGCCGACAAGGCGGCGCGGGTCTCCGCCATCGCCAAGGACGTCACCGAATACGTGGCAACCTTGGGCCTGATGCCGCCGCTCTTCGAGAGCGACCTCGTGGTCGCCTACCATTCCGCCTGCTCGATGCAGCACGGCCAGGGCATCCGGACCGAGCCGAAGAACCTGCTGAAGAAAGCCGGCTTCACCGTGAAGGACGTGCCCGAGGGCCATATCTGCTGCGGCTCGGCCGGCACCTACAACATCCTCCAGCCGGAGATCGCCAACCGCCTGCGGGACCGGAAGGTCGCCAATATCGAGCGGATGCGCCCGGACGTGATCGCCACCGGCAATATCGGCTGCGCCACGCAGATCGGGAAAGGCACCGCCATTCCGATCGTCCACACGGTGGAACTGCTCGACTGGGCGACGGGCGGACCGAAGCCGGCGGTGCTGGAGGGGCTTCCGGATCGGACTTTGCTCGCCGCGGAATAACCCGCCTCAGGCGGGGTCCGGCCTTGGATCGCGGACGGCGTTCAGCACGAAGACCCGGATGGCCGAGGAGAGGTTCTGTCCCTCCCGGCCGGCATCGATGCCGCCGATCAGCGCCTGAACCGACTGGCCACGCTCCGCCGCGATCTCGCTTAAGACCTCCCAGAACGGATCCTCCAGGGACACGCTGGTGCGATGGCCGGCGATCATCACGGAATGCTTGGTGATGCCGGTGGTCATGGCGCGCGCGGCCCTCCCCCCAATGCGGGGGAGGGTTCCTGCGAAGCAGGCGGGAGAGGGGGCGACCTCTCCGGACAACGCGATCCCTTCTCCCGACCCTCGCTCACGCGAGGGCCACCCTCCCCCGCAGAGGGGGAAGGGACGGTCGCTTCCCGCGTCATTCCTTCGAATCCGGCCCCACGAGCTTGTGGCCCTCGTGGCGCGAGAACTCGATGGCCTTCTTGGCCTCGGCCAGGGTCTTCGCCTTCTTGGGCCGGCCGAAGGCGATGCGGTTGTCCTCCGCCTTCGCCTCTTTCTCCGCCCGAAGCTTGCCCTTGCGGACCGAGCGCAGGTTGATGATCTCGGCCATGGGGACCCTCGTCAGTCGACGCTCGGCGCCAGCATCGTCTCGGGGCGGACGACACGGTCGAACTCCTCCTCCGTGACGTAGCCGAGGCGCAGGGCCTCTTCCTTCAGGGTGGTGCCGCGCTTGTGAGCGGTCTTGGCGATCTCGGCGGCCTTGTCGTAGCCGATCGAGGGGGCGAGCGCCGTCACCAGCATGAGCGAGCGGCTCATCAGGTCGGCGATCCTGTCCTCGTTGGCCTTGATGCCGACGACGCAATTGTCGGCGAAGCTCACGGCCGCGTCGGCGATGAGGCGGATCGATTGCAGCACCGCGTTGGCGATGACCGGCTTGAACACGTTGAGCTCGAAATTGCCCTGGGAGCCGGCGAAGCTCACCGTGGTGCCGTTGCCGATCACCTGGGCGCAGACCATGGTCAGCGCCTCGCACTGGGTCGGGTTGACCTTGCCCGGCATGATCGAGGAGCCCGGCTCGTTCTCCGGCAGGGACAATTCGCCGAGGCCCGAGCGCGGGCCGGATGCCAGCAGGCGGATGTCCTGGGCGATCTTGAACAGGCCCGCCGCCAGCGCGGACAGCGAACCCTGGGTGAAGACGAGGGCGTCGTGGGTGGCCAGCGCCTCGAACTTGTTGGCGGCCGAGGTGAAGGGCAGGCCGGTCAGTTCGGCGACCTTGGCCGCGAATTTCTCGGCGAAGTCCGGATGCGCGTTGAGGCCGGTGCCCACCGCCGTGCCGCCCTGCGCCAGGGCGAGCACGCCCGGAAGCGTCGCCTTCACCCGCTCGGTGCCGAGGGCGATCTGCGCGACATAGCCCGAAAATTCCTGGCCGAGGGAGACCGGCGTCGCATCCTGCAGGTGGGTGCGGCCGATCTTGACGATGTCGGAGAACGCCTCGGACTTGGCCTGAAGTGCGTCGTGCAGGTGCTCCAGGGACGGCAGAAGGAGATCGTTGATCTCGCGCGAGACCGCGATGTGCATCGCGGTGGGGAACACGTCGTTGGAGGATTGGCCGCGATTGACGTGGTCGTTCGGGTGGACCGGCGACTTGCCGCCGCGCTTGCCGCCGAGCAGTTCGTTGGCGAGGCTGGCGATGACCTCGTTGGCATTCATGTTCGACTGGGTGCCCGAGCCCGTCTGCCAGACCACCAGGGGGAATTCCTGGTCGTGCTCGCCGGAGACCACCTCGGCGGCGGAGGCGGCGACGGCCTGGGCCACCTTTGGGTCGAGGGCGCCAAGATCCTGGTTCACCAGGGCGGCGGCCTGCTTGACCATGCCCAGCGCGTGGACGAGGGGGGCCGGCATCTTCTCGGTGCCGATCTTGAAGTTCTGGATCGAGCGCTGGGTCTGCGCACCCCAGTAGCGATGGGCCGGAACCTCGATCGGGCCGAACGTGTCGGACTCGGTCCGGGTGGCGGACGTATCGGTGGGGCTTTCGAGCGGCGACATCGTGGCCTCTTAGATGGCGGGTTATGCGGCCCTACTTAGACGGTGCGGCGTGAAACCGCGATGGTGCTTTTGCCGAAGGCGTCACAGGTCCATGCCGGAGTCAGGCGCCTCCCCATAGCGATGCCAACGAGGATCCATGCCGATGCCTGTGGACGCCGCGACCATGGAGCCCGACGCACCGCCTCGCTTCCGTCCCTCGGTCCCGCGCCCCCGGCGCGAGCAGGCGGGGCTGTTCGCCTTTCTCAAGGCGGTGCGCGCCAACCCGATCACGACCTGGCTCGACGAGCATTTCGTGGAGCCGGTCGTGGCCCGCGAGGGCGCGATGGGGCGCGTCACCGTGGTCAGCGATCCGGCCCTGATCCGCTACCTGTTCGTCGAGAACGCCGCCAATTACCGCAAGGACGACCTGCAGCGCCGTGTCCTCGCGCCGGGCCTGGGAAACGGCCTTCTCACGGCGGAGGGCGAGGAGTGGAAGCTCCAGCGCCGCACGCTGGCGCCGATCTTCTCGGCCCGCCACGTCCTCGGATTCGCCGCCCCGATGAACGAGGCCGGCGCGCGGATCGGCCGCCGCCTCGCCCGGCGCGACGCCACCGGCATCGACGTGGCGCTGGAGATGACACGCGTCACCCTCGACGTGCTCGAACGGACGATCTTCACTGAAGGTCTGTCCAGCGATCCCGACGCCCTCGGCCGCGCGATCACGCGCTTCCTCGAATCCGTCGGCCCCGTGGACCCGATGGACGTGTTCGGCGTGCCCGCCTTCGTGCCGCGCATCGGCCGCATCCGGGCGAGGCCGGCGATCCGCTTCTTCGAGGAGGTGGTGAACGCGCTCATCGCCCGCCGCCGGGGCCAACTCGATGCCGGTACGGCACCGTCCGACCTGCTCACTCTGCTGCTTGAGGCGCAGGACCCGGAGACCGGCAAGGGCCTGACCGATTTCGAGGTGCGGGCCAACATCGTCACCTTCATCGCCGCGGGCCACGAGACCACCGCGAACGCGTTGACCTGGGCGCTCTACTGCCTGTCGCAGGACCATGAGGCGCGAGGCCTTGTCGAGCGCGAGGTCGATGCGGTTGAGGGCGATGCATTCGATGCCGATGCGCTCCCCTTCACCAAGGCGGTGATGGAGGAAACCATGCGGCTGTTCCCGCCGGTGCCGTTCATGAGCCGGCAGGCCATCGCCGAGGACCGGATCGGCCGGATCAAGATCCCGAAAGGCTCGCTGATCATGGTGGCGCCCTACGTGCTCCACCGCCACCGCACCCTCTGGGACGAGCCGGAGGCGTTCATGCCCGAGCGCTTCCTGCCCGAGAACAGGGCCTTGGTTCAGCGCTTCTCCTATCTGCCGTTCGGAGCGGGACCGCGCGTCTGCATCGGCCAGAGTTTCTCGCTGCAGGAGGCGGTGATCGTGCTGGCGCATATCGCCCGCCGCGCGCGTTTCACCCTGGCGCCGGGTCACGCCCCGGTGACGCCGCTGCAGCGCGTGACGCTGCGGCCCGAGCACGGTTTACGGATGCAGGTGGAGCGGCGGTCCTGACATCGCATTTCGCGATGGATGACGCGACGCGGAACCGAATCCCGCGCCTGGCCGGCGGAGCCGCGAAGCGTCCGGACCCCGGCGGCGACGCCGTACCGCTCCGGGTCTAGGATCGCTTTCCTCTGCGCTTCGAGCGTCCGGGAAAGGCGTTCAGCTCTTCTTGCGGAACGCGTCGAGGCTGACGACTTCGGCGCTGGCCTCGCCGCCCTCGGTCTTCTTGGCCGCCGGGCGTGCGGGTTTGCCGTCGGCGCCATCCTCGGTCTTGTCGAGGTTCTGGCTCGCCCCCTGGGCCGGCAGGAGCTTGGGAACGCTGGCGCCGATGGCCGCGACGGCCTTGCCCTTCGGCATGATCTCACTCGGCTCCGAGGCCGCACCGCGCGGCGCATTCTTGGCGCCCGGTGCCTGCGGCGCATCGTCCTGCGCTTCCTCTTCCACCGTCTCGTTCAGATCGAACTTGAGGCCGAATTGGACCGAGGGATCGAAGAATCCGCTCAGCGCGTCGAACGGCACGAGCAGCCGCTCTGGCACGCCGGAGAAGGACAGGCCGACCTCGAACGAATGCTCGGTGACCCCGAGATCCCAGAACTGATGCTGGAGCACGATGGTCATGTCCTGCGGATATTTCTCCCGCAGGCGCTGCGACATCCGCACGCCGGGCGCTTCCGTCCGGAACGACACGTAGAAATGGTGCTCTCCGGCGAGGCCGTCTCGGGCCGCGTCGGTCAGAACCTTGCGCACGACGCCGCGCAGGGCATCCTGAACCAGAAGGTCGTAACGGATCAGATCGTCTGCCATCGGTTGTCGCTTTGCCCGGTACCTGCCGGAATATCGCGCGGGTGGCGCACCGGGTCGGTGAATTGACGTGAAGGCCTGCCGGGATCGGCCGCCTTTTCCTACCCCGTTCAACCGGTATGATCCGGTCGAACGCCGGTTTCAATCGCGCCGTTCCCGCCGCGGGCTCCGCGAGGGGCGGTGAATTGACACCGTATCCAAGAACCCAGGATTCTGGTGAAAACGCCAGGGTCGATCGGCTTTCGCCGAAGATCGTCGGGCGCCCGGCTCGGCCTCTCGACCGAACGAAGCGAATATAGAGGGAGAGGCGTCGCTTTTGAAGCCCGATCCTGGCGCCGAGATGCCCGTCGGTCGGGCAAGCGTGCAAATGCTGCCCGCGAGCGGCGGCGCGCGGCCGCGGCGCTCGTCGATCGGGCTCGCGGCGATCGCCCTGCGCGATGCCCTCGGCCTCGTTCTGACGACGCTGCTGATCATGATCGTCGCGGCGATCGTCGCCATGCTGATCGTGCGGGTCGGCGCGGATATCCTGCAGGGGATCGATCCGCTCGCCAGCGAGGCGCGCCGCCCACGGCTGTATCCGCAGCAACTCGTGCTGCGCGAGGTCGCAAGCGACATCCTGCGCCAAGGCCTGATCGTCGCCATCGTCCTCGTCATGTCGGTCCGGAACGCGGGATCGGACTGGCGCCGAACCCTGGCGCTCACACCCGTGGACGCCCCCGGCCTCGCCTCCAAGCGGCTCTTCACCATCATCCTGCTCTGGCCGGTCCTGCACATCCTGTGGGTGATCGGGACGGCGGATGTCTTCCACATGGCCTTCGGCCGCAATGTCGGCCTGTCGCCGCTGCTTAGCAGGACGGGCGCGCTGGCGTGGCTCGCCTTCACCATCGTGCTGGCGCCGGTGGCGGAGGAATTGCTGATGCGCGGCGCGATGTTCGAGCGCGCATCGCGCTTCCTCAGGCCGTGGGGTGCCATCCTCAGCACCTCGGCGCTGTTCGCGCTGCTGCACCTCCAGGTCGGCAGCGTCGCCCGCGCGGTCTCGCTGATTCCGCTGGCCCTGATGCTCGGTTGGCTGCGCTGGCGGACCGGGCGGCTGTGGCCCTGCATCCTGCTCCACGTCTGGAGCAACCTCGCCGTCGTCATCTATCTGCTGTGGCCGGGACCGGCCTGACGGCTCGCCTCGCGGCCCGGTTCGCGGTATCGCGAGGGGCGGAACACGGGACCCCGATGCAGGCCTATCATCAGCTACTCGAACGCATCCTCTCCGAGGGCGTGCGCAAGGACGACCGGACCGGAACGGGAACGCTCTCGGTCTTCGGCCACCAGATGCGCTTCGATCTCGCGCAGGGGTTTCCGCTCGTCACGACGAAGCAGCTGCATCTGCGCTCGATCATCCATGAATTGCTGTGGTTCCTCACCGGCGACACCAACGTTCGCGCGCTCCAGGCCAACGGGGTGACGATCTGGGACGAATGGGCCGACGCCAACGGCGATCTCGGCCCGGTCTATGGCCGGCAATGGCGCTCCTGGGCGAAGCCCGATGGCGGCGCGGTGGACCAGATCGCCTGGCTCGTGGACGAGATCCGGCGCAACCCGGATTCGCGCCGCCTCATCGTCTCGGCCTGGAACCCGGCCGATCTCGACAGGATGGCGTTGGCGCCCTGCCATTGCCTGTTCCAGTTCTACGTCGCCGAGGGCCGGCTCTCGTGCCAGCTCTACCAGCGTTCGGCCGATGTCTTCCTCGGCGTGCCGTTCAACATCGCCTCCTACGCGCTGCTCACCGCGATGATCGCCCAGGTGACGGGCCTGATTCCGGGCGACTTCGTCCATACGCTGGGCGACGCCCATCTCTACGTGAACCACCTCGATCAGGCGCGGCTTCAGCTCACCCGCGAGCAGCGCCACCTGCCGCGCCTCGCGCTGAACCGCGACATCCGCTCGCTCTTCGATTTCCGTTTTGAGGACATCGCCATCGAGAATTACGTGCCGCATCCCGCCATCCGCGCGCCGGTGGCCGTCTGATGGCCGCTGCATCCCACCGCCCCCGCATCAGCCTCATCGCCGCAGTCGCCCGCAACGGCGTCATCGGCCGCGATAACGGCCTGATCTGGCGCCTCGGCAGCGACCTGCGCCGGTTCAAGGCGCTGACCATGGGAAAACCGGTCCTGATGGGCCGCAAGACCTACGATTCCATCGGCCGGCCTCTGCCCGGCCGGCGCATCGTCGTTCTCACCCGCGATCGCTCGCTCACGATCCCCGCCGTGACCATGGTCCACGATTGGGCGGGCGCCCTCGCGGCGGCCGGCGACGCCGAGGAACTGATGGTCGCCGGCGGCGGCGAGATCTATGCCCTGGCGCTGCCGCAGGCCGACCGCATCCACTTCACCGAGGTCGAGACCAGCCCGGACGGCGACACGGTGTTCCCGGCCTTCGACAGGCGCGACTTCCGTGAGGTCGCGCGCGTCGCGCAACCGCCCGGCGAGAGGGATGAATGCGCCTTCGCATTCGTTGATCTGGAACGGGTGCGGTAACTCTACGCCGCGACGCATCGTGCATGAGCGCCCGGCGCTGTTGCCTTTCCTCTCCACGATGCCCACTTGCCAGCCTTGACAGGACCGAGTGGCGACACTCAGTACCATGGGACGGATCGGCTTCGGCGCGAGCGCGACGGTCCGGCCCCGAACGACACTGCCTCAGCGGGAGATATCGGCGAGCATGCCTTGGAGCAATCAAAGCGGCGGCGGTGGCGGCAACGGGGGAGGGCCCTGGGGCCGTGGCGGCGGCGGCAATGGAGGCGGGGGCGGCCCGTGGGGTAGCGGCGGTGGCGGCGGCGGCGGCGGCAAGACGCCTCCGGACCTCGAAGAAATCCTCCGTCGCGGCCAGGACCGCCTGCGCGGCATCATGCCCGGCGGCTCCATGGGCGGCGGCAAGGGCGTGGCGATCGCCGGCGGCATCGTCGTGTTGATCTGGCTCGCGACCGGCATCTACACCGTCGCGCCGCAGCAGGTCGGCATCGAGACCATCTTCGGCCGCTACACCAACACCACCGGTCAGGGCCCGCATTACAACTTCCCCTATCCGGTCGGCGCCGTCACGAAGCCGAACGTCGGGCAGGTGAACAGCATCCAGATCGGCTATCGCGCCGGCGTAGGATCCCAGTCCCGCTCGCGCGACTTGCCCGAAGAGAGCCTGATGCTCACGGGAGACGAGAACATCGTCGATCTCGATTTCGAGGTGCAGTGGCGGATCAATCCGCTGAAGGCGTCGGACTTCGTCTTCAACCTCGAAAATCCCGAAGGAACGATCAAGGCAATCTCCGAGAGCGCCATGCGCGAGGTAATCGGCCGCCGCAACATCCAGGCGATCCTCACCAACGAGCAGTCGAGCGTGGCCCAGGAGGTCAAGGAGATCACCCAGAAGGCGCTCGACGAATACGGCGCTGGCGTCCGGATCGAGGTGGTCCAGCTCGTCGCGGTGAACCCGCCGCCGGATGTCCGTCCTGCCTTCATCGACGTCAACGCCGCCCAGCAGGACGCTGAGCGCGCGCAGAACGAAGCTCGGACCTATGCGAGCCGCGAGGTTCCGCAGGCTCGCGGTAAGGCGTCGCAGATCGTCCAGGCCGCCGAGGCCTACAAGACCCAGGCGACGGCGGACGCGACCGGTCAGGCCGCGCGGTTCCAGCAGGTCTACGAATCCTACAAGCTCGCACCGGCGGTCAGCCGCGAGCGTATCTTCCTCGAAACGATGGAGCGGGTCCTGGGCTCGGTCAACAAGGTCATCATCGACCAGAACGGCACCGGCGTCGCCGGCGGCTCGAACGGCGCGGGTGTCGTCCCCGTGCTGCCGCTGTCCGAATTCGGTAGCCGCACCAACAGCACGGGAGCCGCCCGATGAACGGTTCCGCTCTCCGTACCGGCGGCCTCATCCTGGTGGCGATCCTCGCCGTCGCGATCTACGCCTCGGTCTTCACCGTCGGGCAAATGCAGCAGGCGCTGGTGATCCAGTTCGGCCGTGTCCGCACCGTGCTCAACCAGACAGGCACCGAGAAGCCCGGCCTCTACTTCAAGGTTCCGTTCATCGAGAACGTCGTTCTGTTCGACAAGCGCGTGCTCGACCTCGACCTGCCGGTCCAGACGCTCCTGACTGCCGACCGTCAGAACCTCGAAGTCGATGCCTTCGCACGCTACCGCATCGTCGATCCGCTGCGCTTCTACCAGTCGGCCAACAACGTCCTGCGCGCCAACACGCTTCTGGCGAGCTTCACCAACTCGGCCCTGCGCAACGTGCTCGCCCGCTCGACCCGCGACGCCATCGTGCGGACCGAGCGTTCGCACCTGATGAACGTCATCCAGGGCGACGTGAACACCCAGGCGAAGGAACTCGGCGTCGAGATCGTCGATCTGCGCATGACCCGCGTCGATCTTCCCGCCCAGAACTCCAGCGCCGTCTACAAGCGGATGATCACCGAGCGGAACCGCGAGGCCGCCGATATCCGCGCGAACGGTGACCAGATCTCGGCGACGATCAAGGCGAAGGCCGACCGTGACGTGACGGTCGTCCTGTCCGAGGCCAACCAGACCGCCGAGACCCTGCGAGGCCAGGGCGACGGCGACAAGAACCGCATCCTCGTCGAGGCTTTCGGCAAGGACCCGGATTTCTTCGCCTTCTATCGGTCGATGCAGGCGTATGAGACGGGTCTGAAAGGCCCCGATACGCGCCTCGTGATCAACCCGAACTCGGATTTCTTCCGCTACTTCAACGATCCGCAGGGTCGTGCTCCGGCCACCGCGCCGCGGGCGTCCGGTTCGGCGAATACGGGTATGACGACCGGCACGGTTCCCTGACGCGACCGTCCATCGCGCGACCGGCCCTTGATCGTCCGCCACGGCGGACGATCTAATGCCTCGTTCCAGCAAGAGGTCGACCATGATTTCCGTCGCGAGCGCCGTCACGGCGCGACGTCCCCGAGCATCCCGCCATTCCGCGCGCTCGGCCTTCGCCGCCCTGTCGCTCGCCACGGCGGTGGCCTTCACCGGCCTCGCGACCCCGGTCCTGGCCAAGGGACCGGAATCCCTGGCCGACCTCGCGGACAAGGTCACGGATGCCGTGGTCAACATCTCGGCCTCTACGACGGTGGAAGCCAAGGCGCCCGGCCGGACGATGCCTCAGCTGCCCCAGGGCACGCCGTTCGAGGATCTGTTCGAGGAGTTCTTCAACAAGAAGGGACAGCGCGGCGACGGCGACTCCCCGCGCCCGCAATCGCGCAAGTCCAACTCGCTCGGTTCCGGTTTCATCATCGACGCTTCCGGCATCGTGGTGACCAACAACCACGTCATCGGCGACGCCAACGACATCCAGGTGATCCTGCACAACGGCACGAAGCTGAAGGCGGAGATCATCGGCAAGGACGCAAAGATCGATCTCGCGGTCCTGCGGGTGAAGCCCGATGCGGACAAGCCTCTGAAGGCGGTCCCCTTCGGCGATTCCGAGAAGATGCGTCCCGGCGACTGGGTCATCGCCATCGGCAACCCGTTCGGCCTCGGCGGCTCGGTCTCGGCCGGCATCGTGTCCGCGCGCGGACGCAACATCGAATCCGGTCCGTACGACAATTACATCCAGACCGACGCGGCCATCAACAAGGGCAATTCCGGCGGTCCGCTGTTCAACATGGATGGCGAGGTCATCGGCATCAACACGGCGATCCTGTCGCCCACCGGCGGTTCGGTCGGCATCGGCTTCGCCGTTCCCTCCGCGACCGCATCGCAGGTCATCGACCAGCTTCGAGAGTTCGGAGAGGTCCGCCGTGGCTGGCTCGGCGTGCGTATTCAGAACGTCGACGATGCCACCGCCGATGCGCTGGGCCTCAAGGGCGGCGCCAAGGGTGCCCTGATCGCGGGCGTCGACGAGAAGGGCCCCGCCAAGGCGTCCGGTCTCGAAGTCGGCGACGTCATCACGAAGTTCAACGGGATGGCGGTGAAGTCGTCGAGCGATCTCCCGCGCATCGTCGCCTCGACGCCGGTCGGCAAGGTCGTCGAGGTCATCGTCGTCAGGAAGGGCGCCGAGACGACGAAGTCGGTCACCCTCGGTCGCCTGGACGATCCCGAGAAGCCGCAGCTCGCCAACGTCAAGCAGCCCGAAGCCGAACCGGCCATCCGGCAGGCTCTCGGTCTCAACCTGTCGGGGATTACTGACGACCTGCGCCGCCGCTACAGCCTCAAGGACAGCGTCAAAGGCGTTGTCGTGACCCGCGTCGATCCCAATTCGACGGCCGCCGACAAGCAGATCAAGGCCGGTGAGGTCATCGTGGAGGTCGGCCAGGAAGCGGTCGCGTCTCCCGCCGACGTGACGAAGCGGGTCGACCAGCTCAAGAAGGACGGTCGGAAGTCGGTCCTCCTCCTGGTGGCCAGCGCCTCGGGTGATGTGCGGTTCGTGGCGATCGGGCTGGAATAGGGTCATCGCCCGTGCCGGCGCGGGCCGCTTCCACTGACGGAGCGGCCCGAACCTCAAGACGGCAACGGACGGACGGCTTGCGGGACGGGGGTGCTGGCGCGTACCGTTCCTGCAACTGCCAGAGACCCATCGACCGATGAGCGCCGTCGCTTTCGATACCCTGAAATTCGCCCGTTCGCTTCGCGAGAAAGCGAAGCTCTCGACCGAGCAGGCTGAAGGTCTCGCCGACGCGTTCACCGAAGTGTTCCAGGGTGACATCGCGACGAAGGCCGATATCGGATCGGTGAAAGTCGACATCGAAGCGCTTAAACTCTCCACGCGATCGGATATCGAAGCGTTGAGACTGTCGACACGATCCGATCTTCGCGAGGCGGAAGCGCGCCTGGAGGCCAAGATCGAGGCATCCAAGGCCGATATCGTTAAATGGATGTTCGGAACGATCGGCTTTCAGACCCTGATCATCCTCGGGGCCGTCATAGCGCTGGCGCGAATCATCCGTTGATCGGCCGGTATCAGCCGACGAACTCGCTGGCCCCGTAGCCCTGCAGATAGAGAAGCGCGGTGAGGTCACCGTGGTCGATGCGGACATGCGCCGCCGCCGCGACCTTGGGCTTGGCCCGAAACGCAACGCCGAGGCCGGCCTCGGCGAGCATGTCGAGATCGTTCGCCCCATCTCCCACCGCCATCGTGTCGCCGCGGTCGAGGCCGAAGCGCGAGCGCAGGGCGACCAGCGTCGCCCGCTTCGTCTCCTTGCCGACGATGGGCTCGATCACGTCCCCGGTGAGACGTCCGTCCTTTACGCCGAGCGTCGTGGCATGGGCCTCGTCGAAGCCGATCTTCGCCGAGATCGGGCCGGTGAACAACGTGAAGCCGCCCGAGACCAGACAGGTATGGGCGCCGTTGGACCTCAGCGTGCGCACCAGGGTGCGCCCGCCCGGGGTGAGGGTGATCCGATCCCGGATCAGGTCGTCGACGATACCGACCGGCAGATCGCGCAGCAGCGAGACGCGCTCGCGCAGGGCCGGCTCGAAAGCGATCTCGCCGCGCATGGCCCGCTCGGTGATCGCGGCGACCCGATCTTTCAGGCCGATCGTATCGGCGAGTTCGTCGATGCATTCCTGCTCGATCATGGTCGAATCCATGTCGGCCAGGAACAGCCGCTTGCGGCGATGGGCGCCGGCGGCCTGCACGGCGACGTCGAACGGCTCGGCGGCGAACGCGGCCCGCAGGCGTCGCGCCAGCGCCGGAATTTCCTCGGTGGAGCCCGCGAACAGGATCTCGGCCGCCACCTCTCCATGGAGGATGCGCGGCTGATGCTCCGTCCGCAGCACGGAACGCGCTTCGGCCAGGACCGCATCGGTGATGGCGGGCCGGCTCTCGTTTGCTATCAGGGTCGCGACGAGGGTCATCCGGGAGTTTCCACGCCTTGCCGCCGGTCACGGACGGAACATACGGACAGGCGCCCCCGGCGGCGATCCTCATCGCAGGGCCGACCGCCTCGGGCAAGTCCGGCCTCGCGACGGCGCTCGCGCGCCTGATCGACGGCGTGGTGGTCAACACCGATTCGATGCAGGTCTATGCCGATCTGCGACGGCTCTCGGCCCGGCCGAGCCTCGCGGAAGAAGCCCTGGCGCCCCACCGCCTCTACGGCCACGTAGACGGCGCGGTGAACTATTCCGCCGGGCATTTCGCCCGCGATGCCGCGACCCTGCTCGCCGACCTGCACGGACGGGTGCCGATCTTCGTCGGCGGCACAGGGCTGTATTTCCGCGCTCTGGAGGAGGGGTTGTCCGAGCTGCCGCCGGTCCCCGACGAGATTCGAGCCGCATCGCGCGCACGGGCCGAGCAGCGCACGACCGACCTGCTCCATGCCGACCTCGCCGAGATCGATCCCGCCGGCGCCGCGATGCTGCGCCCGACCGACCGCGCCCGGATCATGAGGGCGCTCGAGGTCTTTTCCGCAACGGGGCGGCCGATCTCGGCATTCCATGGCGAACGCATCGCCGGGCCGCTCGCGGGCAAGCGCCTGATCAAGCTGTTCCTCGCCCCCGAGCGCGAATCCCTGCGCGCCCGGATCGACCGGCGGTTCACGGCAATGATCGAGGAGGGCGCCCTCGACGAGGTCGCGGCGCTGCGGGAGCGCCGCCTCGATCCGCTGCTGCCGATCATGCGGGCGCATGGCGTGCCGGCGCTCATCGCCCATCTCGACGGGACGATCCCCCTCGCCGAGGCGATCCAGCGCGGCCAGGGCGATACGCGGCGCTACGCCAAGCGCCAGTTCACCTGGTTCCGCCACCAGATGGGCGAGGACTGGGTATGGACGGATCCCGACGCAGCCTTCGCCCTGGCGACGCGTCTCATTTTTCCAGACGGGCGATGAGGCTCGACGTGTCCCAGCGGTTGCCGCCCATGGCCTGCACGTCGGCATAGAACTGGTCGACGAGGGCGGTCACCGGGAGCTTGGCACCGTTGCGCCGGGCTTCCAGGAGCAGGATGCCGAGATCCTTGCGCATCCAGTCGACCGCGAAGCCGAAATCGAATTTTTCGGCATTCATGGTCCGGCCGCGATTCTCCATCTGCCAGGAGCCGGCCGCGCCCTTCGAGATCACGTCGAGCACCGCGTCCACATCGAGTTCGGCGCGCTTGGCGAAGTGGATCGCCTCCGACAGACCCTGGACGATGCCGGCGATGCAGATCTGGTTGACCATCTTGGTGAGCTGGCCCGACCCGGCCGGACCCATCAGCCGCGAGGCCTTAGCGAAGCTGAGGATCGCCGGTTCGACCTTGGCATAGGTCGCCGCATCGCCACCGCACATCACCGTCAGCGCGGCATTCTCGGCGCCGGCCTGACCGCCGGAGACGGGAGCGTCGATGAAGCCGAGGCCGAGCTCGGACGCGGCTTGCGAAAGCTCGCGGGCGACCTCGGCCGAGGCCGTGGTGTGGTCGACGAAGATCGCGCCCTTCTCCATGCCGGCGAAGGCGCCGTCATCACCGAGCGTCACGCCGCGCAGATCGTCGTCGTTGCCGACGCAGGCGAAGACGATCTCCTGTCCCGCCGCCGCTTCGCGGGGGGTCGCAGCGAAGGCGCCGCCATGGGCCTTGACCCAGGCCTCCGCCTTGGCCGTCGTCCGGTTGTAGACGGTTACGTCATGGCCTTTTTTGGCGAGGTGACCCGCCATCGGGCCGCCCATCACGCCGAGGCCCAGGAACGCGACCTTCGCCATCATCCGTCTCCATCCGTCACTACGATGGCGGCGGGTCTAGATTCGATGGCGAGAGGGGTCAAACCCGAGGCGGCTTCAGCCGCCGGTCACGCTCATGTGGCGCGGCACGGCGGCCGGGCGGGCACGCTCGATGACGAAGTCGTGGCCCTTGGGCTTGCGGGCGATGGCATCGACCACCGCCTGCGTCACGAGGGAATCGTCCGGCGAGGCGCGCAGGGCCTCGCGCAGGTCGGCGGCATCTTCCTGGCCGAGGCACATGTAGAGCTTGCCGGTGCAGGTCAGGCGGACCCGGTTGCAGCTCTCGCAGAAATTATGGGTCAGCGGCGTGATGAAGCCGAGCCGGCCCCCGGTCTCGGCGATGCGGACGTAACGGGCAGGGCCACCGGTGCGGTCCGGCAGCGGGATCATGGTGTAGCGCTGTTCGAGGCGCGCGCGGGCGACGGAGAGGGGCAGGAACTGGTCGGTGCGGTCGCCCTCGACCTCGCCGAGCGGCATGACCTCGATCAGGGTCATGTCCATGCCGTCGCCATGAGCCCAGGCGATCATGTCGGCGATCTCGTCCTCGTTGACGCCCTTCAGCGCCACGGCGTTGATCTTGACCTTGATCCCGGCCTTGCGGGCCTTCTCGATGCCGTCGAGCACGACCTTGAGGTCGCCCCGCCGGGTCACGGCGCGGAACTTGTCTGGGTCGAGGGTATCGAGAGACACGTTCACGCGGCGGACGCCGAGTTCGGCGAGTTCGGAGGCGAAGCGCCCGAGCTGCGTGCCGTTCGTCGTCATCGTCAGCTCTTCCAGAGCGCCGGTGCCGAGATGGCGCGACAGCCGCCGGAAGAGATGCATGATGTCGCGACGAACCAGCGGCTCGCCGCCGGTGATCCTGAGCTTGCGCACGCCCCGGTCGATGAACACGCCGCAGAGCCGATCCAGCTCTTCCAGGGTAAGCAGATCGCGCTTGGGCAGGAACGTCATGTCGTCGGACATGCAATAGACGCAGCGCAGGTCGCAGCGATCGGTCACCGAGATCCGAAGGTAGGTGATCGCCCGCTGGAACGGGTCTATCAGGGGAGCCTGCGCCTTCGATGCGACGGGTTCGACATAGGCAACACCCATGGGGGACTCGTGACTCGGGCCTGGGGACATTTCGGGAGCGTGGTCGCGCGACGAACCTAGCATCCCTGGCATATGAGGCGTGGGAAGCCCGTGGGCAAGCGCATGGCGGCGCATGCCCCATGCGCTCTACACATATATTGCATCCAAAGCGATTTCAGGCATGAGATTTCCCGCATGAGCCAGCATCACGCCGATCCCGTCTCCACCGGTCAGCAGGTCGCAGCACCCGAGCGCTGGCCGACCGAGATCCGCCTGTCCGGCGACAAGCGGACGCTCAACGTCGCCTTCGAGGATGGCGGCCGGTTCGCCCTGCCGGCGGAATATCTGCGCGTGTCGAGCCCTTCGGCCGAGGTGCAGGGGCATTCGCCTTCCGAACGCAAGGTCATCGGCGGCAAGCGCGACGTGGCGATCCTGTCGGTGGAGCCGGTGGGCAATTACGCGGTGAAGCTGACCTTCGACGACATGCACGATACCGGGCTGTTCGGCTGGGGCTATCTCTACGATCTCGGCCGGGAATACCGGAACCGCTGGGCGAAATACCTGTCCGAACTCGACGAGCGCGGCCTCGCTCGCGATGCCGCCCGCCGTCCCGCCGCGAACCCGGCCAAAAGTGAGCCTCCGAAGGGCGGGGGAAGCTGCGGCAGCGGGTGCGGATGCCACTGACCGCGACCGCCGACCCCCACGCCGCGCACACGCCGACGCCCGCCACCAGCCGGAGCATCCTCGCGCTGGCGCTGCCGATGACGCTCGCCAACGTCACGACCCCGCTTCTCGGCTTCGTCGGAGCGGCGGTGATCGGACGGCTCGGCGATGCCGCGCTCCTCGGCGCCATGGCGCTGGGCGCGGTGATCTTCGACGCGATCTTCTGGTCGTTCGGCTCGCTCCGCATGGCGACCGCGGGTCTCACGGCCCAGGCGGTGGGCGCACGCGACGCCGCCGAGATCGACCGGATCCTGGCGCGCTCCCTCGCGGCCGGCCTTCTCGTCGGTCTCGTCATCGTGGCGGCGCAGGGGCCGATCGCGGCCGGGGCCTTCTCCCTCAGCGGGGCGAGCCCGGCGGTGATCGCGGGACTGGCCACCTACTTCCACATTCGCATCTTCGCGGCTCCGTTCACGCTGGCGAACTACGCCATCCTCGGCTCGGTGCTCGGGCGCGGGCGCACCGATCTCGGCCTGCTGCTGCAGGTCGCGATCAACCTCGCCAACATCGTCCTGACCCTGATCCTCGTCCTCTACGCGGATCTGAGCGTCGCCGGAGCGGGTATCGCCACCCTGATCGCAGAGGCCGCCGGGACCGGTCTCGGGCTCGTCCTTCTGGCCCGGCTCGGCTCCCACCCGTTCGCCGTGCCCCTCCGCGTCGTGTCCGATCCCCTCGCGCTGGCGCGGATGCTCAGCGTCAATGCCGACGTGATGATCCGGACGCTGCTCCTGGTCGGGGCCATCGCCCTGTTCTCCGCGCTCGGCGCGCGGTCGGGCGACGTGGTCCTCGCAGCGAATGCCGTTCTGTGGAATCTCTTCCTGATCGGCGGGTTCTTCCTCGACGGCTTCGCAACGGCGGCCGAGACCCTGTGCGGGCAGGCCGTCGGCGCGCGGGACGAGGCCGGGTTCCGCCGGGCCGCCCGCCTCAGCCTCGTCTGGTGCGTCGCCTTCGGCATGGCGGTGGCGACGCTGTTCCTCGCCTTCGGCCACACCTTCATCGACACGGTCACGACGAGCCCCGACGTGCGCGAGACGGCCCGCGCCTATCTGGTTCCGGCCGCGCTCGCGCCCCTCGTGGCCTCGGTGCCCTTCGCCTATGACGGGATCTATATCGGTTCGACCTGGACGCGGGCGATGCGCAACCTGATGATCGCGGCGACCGGCATCTATGCCGTGACGATCGGCATCGCTCAGGCCGCCGGCTTCGGAAATATGGGCCTCTGGCTCTCCTTCCTGACGCTGCTGGCCGCGCGCGGCGCAAGCCAGGCCCTGGCCTATCCGGGCCTGGCCCGGCGGACCTTCGAGAGCGTGCCGGCCGAAAGGCTCGCACGCGCCGCCTGATCGTCGCGGTCCTGAGCCGGACGGCTGCCGTTCAGCTTCGATCGCTACAGTTCCGCCGTCTCACCTGCCGGGAAACGGTAGCGGGCTCACCCGCACCGCCCCATCGGAGTCCTGCGTGCCCTATTCGACTCTCTCCGACGTCGCCCCCGCGATCGATACCTCGCCCCGCTTTCCCGCATCGGTTCCCGACACCATCATCGCGATCCCGGTCCGCAACGAGGCCGAGCGGATCGAGGCGTGCCTGCGCGCCATCGATGCGCAGGACGGGGTGCGGACCGGCAGCCTCGGCCTCTACCTGTTCCTGAACAACTGCACCGACGGCACCGATCGTCTCGTCACCGACCTCGTCCAGACCATTTCGATTCCGGTTCGCGTCCGGTCGGTGACGTTCGACGGCGCGCATGCCGGCTGGGCGCGCCGCGCCGCCATGGAAGCCGCGGCCGAGTGGATCGGCCCGGACGGCACGGCCGGAACGATCCTGACCTCGGATGCCGACAGCCGGGTGCCCACGGATTGGGTGGCGCGGAACCTCGCGGCCCTGGATGCCGGCGCCGATGCCGTCGCGGGGCGCATCCAGATCGACGAGGCCGAATGGGCGGCATTGCCCAAATCGCTCCGCGCGCGGGGCAAGCTCGAAGACGCCTACAGCGATCTCCTCACCGAGATGGAAGCACGGATCGACCACGATCCGCACGATCCCTGGCCCTGCCATCGCACGACGATCGGAGCCACGCTCGCCGTCCGCCTCTCCGCCTACCGGCTGGTCGGCGGCATGCCGATGATCGCGCTCGGCGAGGACGGCGCCTTCGTGGCTGCCCTGCTCCAGCACGGGCTCCGGGTCCGGCACGCCAAGGATGTCGTCGTCACCGTCTCCGGGCGGTTGGTCGGACGGGCACCCGGTGGCGTCGCCGACACGATCCGGGCGCGCTGCGAGGTGCCCGACAGCCTGTGCGATGCCCGGATGGAATCGGTGCCGCGCGCGCTCTACCGCTATCTGTGGCGGCGTCGCCTGCGCCGGCTCCACGCCACGGGCGGCCTCGCGACGACGCAGACCTGGTTCCGCAAGCTGTCGATTCCGGCCGCGGAGGCGGCGCGGATCGCCAAGCAACCCCTCGTCGGTCTCGCCGTCGCCGAGATCGAGCGGGTGAGCCCCCGGCTGGTCTATCGCCCGCTCGGACCGCGTCAGCTGCCTCGCCACATCCGCTTCGCGACCATGGTCCTCGCCGTCCTGCGGTCGGCCTCGTCCCTGCGGAGCCGCCTGCGTTCGGCTGCGCCGGCCGCGTCCGTCCTGCCCGAAACCAAGGCGATGGCCGTCGATTCGGGCTCCAACTGACGACGCGGCAACGAGGCGGGCAAGTCTCCGAGCTCGGCGAGGCTCTCAGATAGGCGAGCCTTTCAGATAGGCTTGCCGGCGATGCCCAAGCCGACCTTCTCGCCGCCCGGCGTGAGGATGCCGTGCTTCAGGATGGCGTTTTCCAGTTCGTCGAACGCGGTCGACAGATGCGTCTTCGCCGTCTCGATGGATTGGGCGCTCGGCCGGGGCGACTTGGCCATGAGACCGACGAGAACGTCGGTCCGTTCCAGGACCGCGCGCTGGAAGTCGCGGATCGTATAGTCCGGCTCGATGAAGCGGGTCGCGTATTCCATCCAGCGCCGTAACTCGCTCGGCAGGTCTTCGTTGGCCGAAGCGTAGGCTTCCACCTTCTTGCGGGCGTTCTCGAAGTTCGTCGCGATGTCTTTCTGCAGCTGTCGCATGTCTATGTCGTCATAGGCTCGGTCGTGCCGTTTCGGTGCCATCAATCATGATGGGCGTCGATCCGGTTACGCGCTGCATTCATGCGCACGACCCGTTGCGCCGTCGTGACGGGCAGGGCCTGGAAGGCTTCCATCATGCCTCGCATCACTTCGGGGGGCGTCTCCCGCTCCGATTGCGATGCCATGAACAGCTTCAGGATCTTCCAGCCGAATCTGACCGAGCGGACGAGATAGAGCAACGGCTCGTAGGACGGCGCCTCGTAGGCCTCGATCGCCACATGGCTGGGAACGCCGGCGAGGCGGGCGAGCCCCACCAGCGCTTCGGTCTCGCGACCCGAATCGAGCCAGCCGACGAGGATGGCCTCGGTGATCTCGCCGCGCCGCGACTGGCCGCCGACGAACACTTCGGCCGCGAAGACGGCCCGTTCCGGCGTCGGATCGCTCAAGGGATCGACGGCCTTCGTGGACGCATCGGCGCGTCTCAGAATGCTCGGCATGTCGTCGCGCCCCCGGAGACTCGCCGCGAGTTCGGGGTCGGACAGGCTCCGGCCGACGAGGCGCGTATAGCCGTCGAGGGAGAAGAGGGCACCGGGGTTGCGTGCCACCGAGCGCGAGACCTCGGCATTGCCGCGCTCGACGATGATGTCGGTCACGCGTTCGATTAGCCTGTTTCGACGCGTCAGCGCCATGAGGTGAGGTTGCCCGCAGTCGCGCGCGATCGTAGCCAGATCGTCGTCGCCGAGCGACGCGGCCCGTTCGAGCGCGGGGGCCGCCACGGCCGAGGCGGGATCGAAGGCGAGGTCGCGGATGACGCCGGGGGGAGCGTTCGCGATCGAGGCGATGCGGCGCGACAGGTCGATCCTGTCGGCCTCGTCCATGGTGCGCGCCAGATGCAGCATCACCGTATCGAAGGCATGGACGTGATCGGTGCCGAGGCGGGGCGCGTAGTCGGCGAACAGGGCGGTCAGGTTGCGAAGGATCGACGAACGGCGCTGCGTCGGGACGTCGCCCATCGTGAGGTCGAGCTGCTGGACGAGGGAACCGAGGGCTGTCGCCATGTGCGCGAGGGTCTCCGGCCAACCTCAGGTGCCATTGCACGCCCAAGACATCACGAATTCGTCGCGGCTCCGTTAACGCCGCCACGATCCGGTCGCGGTCGGCGCCGCATCGCGTCGGCCGAGGACGCCCGGCACAGGAATTTGGCGCGGGAACGGGGCCGATCTCAGGCTTTCGGCCGGTCGTCCTGGTCGCGCACCTAATACATTGGAAGTATTCTGATTTATCGATGTGACCAAGAAGCATCTTTGCATCGGCGGGGCGCTGGTTTACGCGCTGGATACAATGAGCAAGACCAAACACTCCGCCCTGCTTTCCGCCAGCCTTCTGGCCATCGTGGCGCTCGGCTCCGGCGTCGCCTCGGCGAAGGAGACGCCGATCGGTCCTCACGTGACGCGGGACGGTCTGGAAGTGGCCGCGGTCTATCTGCAGCCGATCGAGATGGACCCGCCGGACATGATGCGCGCCGCCGCGCAATCCGACATCCATCTCGAGGCCGATATCCGCGCGGCCAAGGACAATCGCAACGGCTTCGCCGAAGGCGACTGGCTGCCCTCCCTCGACGTGAGTTTCGAACTGACGAAGCTGGAGGGCGATGCCGCCACCGGCCCGAAGGTGAGCGGCTCGCTGATGCCGATGGTCGCCAATGACGGCCCGCATTACGGCGACAACGTCAAGCTCAGCGGCCCCGGCCGCTACCGGCTCAAGCTGATCGTGGCGCCCCCCGGCAAGAACCAGCATTTCGGCCGCCACGTCGACAAGGAGACGGGCGTCGCCGAATGGTTCAAGCCGTTCGACGTGATCCAGGACTTCACCTTCGCCGGGACCGGCAAGAAGGGCGCGTATTGACCGACGCGACGCATCACATGGGACACGTCCTCCGCAGCCTCGCCGTTGCCGTCTGCGCCGTTGTGCTCGCGGGCATCGCCCCGGCACGGGCCGACGACATGCCGGTGATCAAGGTCGAGATGAAGGATGGCGTGATCCTCCCCGCGATCATCGAGGTTCCGGCCAATACCCGCTTCAAGCTCGAGATCAGCAATACCGGCACCTCGCCGGTGGAGTTCGAGAGCATGGAACTGAAGCGCGAGAAGGCGCTCGCCGCCGGCTCGACCTCGGGCATCGTGTTCCGCACCCTCGATCCCGGCACCTACGACGTGTTCGACGATTTCCACCCGGACGCCAAAGCCAAGCTGGTCGCGAAGTAGGCCGATGGCGGCGAGCGCTTCCACAGACCACCGCGATGCCTGGATCGACCAGCGCCTCGCGGAACTCGGCCATTGGCTGCAGCGCCACGGCGGCGTGATCCGCAGCGTGCAATGGGCGGTGGTCGCGGTCTATCTCGTCCTCGTGGCGGTGCCCGCCTTCCTGCCTCTGCCGGATCGCACGGCCCATCTCTGGAACAACCTGACGGTCCTGGCGCAATTCGCGTTCTGGGGCATCTGGTGGCCCTTCGTTCTCGTGAGCATGGTCCTCGTCGGACGGGCCTGGTGCGGGGTGCTCTGCCCCGAAGGCACGCTCACCGAATTCGCCAGCCGGTGGAGCCTCGGCCGCGCGGTCCCGCGCTGGATCACCTGGGGCGGCTGGCCCTTCATCGCCTTCGCCGGAACCACCGTCTACGGCCAGATGGTCAGCGTCTACGGCTACCCGAAGCCGGTACTGGCCGTGCTCGGCGGCTCCACCGTGGCGGCCATCGCGGTCGGCCTCGTCTACGGCCGCAACAAGCGGGTCTGGTGCCGCTATCTCTGCCCCGTCAACGGCGTCTTCGCGGTGCTGGCCAAGCTCGCCCCGGTGAGCTTCCAGGTCGACCGCCCGGCCTGGGCCGCCTCCGAGAGGCCGCAAGGCGTCTCGTTCAACTGCGCCCCGTTGGTGCCGGTGAAGACCATGCGCGGGGCCGGCGCCTGCCACATGTGCGGGCGCTGCAGCGGCTATCGCGGCGCGGTGCGCCTCGCCCGGCGCTCGCCGGCCTACGAGATCGTCCACGTGGCCGGCACCGAGCCCAGCCTCGAACAGACGATCCTGATCCTGTTCGGGATGATGGGCCTCGCGGCCGGCGCGTTCCAATGGTCGTCGAGCCCCTGGTTCATCGACGCCAAGCAATGGCTCGCGACCTGGCTGATCGAACACGGCATGGTCTGGCCGCTCGAGACCACGTTGCCGTGGTTCGTGCTAACCAATTATCCCGAGCACAACGACGTCATGACCCTGCTCGATGGCGGTCTGCTGCTGGCTTATATCGCCGCCGCGACGATCGTCCTCGGCCTTGGCCTGTCCGCCCTGGTGGCGCTCGCCACGCGGGGTCTCGGGACCTGGTCGTGGCCGCGCTTCCACCACCTGACGCAGACGCTGATCCCGATCGCGGGATGCGGCGTCTTTCTCGGCCTCTCCGCCCTCACCGTCACCTTCCTGCGCGGCGAGGGGCTCGCCATGCCATACGTGGCGGAACTGCGGGCGGGCCTGCTGATCGGCGCGAGCCTGTGGAGCGCGTGGCTGGCCTGGCAGGTGGCGGGGCTGTCGGCCGCGGGCCTGCGTCGGATCGGCGCCACCGCCTGCATCGCCGCCGCCGCCGCCCTGTCCGTCTCCGGTTGGGTGCTTCTGTTCTGGATCTGGTAGGGCGCTCATCCCGCCCAGCCGCGACATCGAAGGAGATCTCCGCATGATCGGAGCGTTCGTCATCGCCTTTCGCGAGGTTATCGAAGCCGGCCTGATCATCGGCATCGTGCTGGCGGCCACCCGCGGCATCGCCGGGCGCGGCCGCTGGATCGGTCTCGGCGTACTCGGCGGTCTCGCCGGTGCCTGCCTCGTGGCCCTCTTCGCCGAACGGATCTCCGACGCGTTCGAAGGCGCCGGCCAGGATATCCTCAACGCCGCCGTGCTCGGCGTCGCCGTCCTCATGCTGATCTGGCACAACACCTGGATGAGCCGCCACGGGCGCGAGCTCGCCGGGGAACTGAAGGCCGCCGGTGAGTCAGTGCGCCGGGGCGAGAGCACCGCCGCCGCACTCGCCTTCGTCGTCGGCGCGGCGATCCTGCGCGAGGGCGCGGAGCTCGTGCTGTTCCTCTACGGCCTTGTCGCCTCGGGCACGTCGGGCTCGGACCTGCAGATCGGGGCGCTGGCTGGCGTCGGCGCCGGAATCCTGTTGTCGGCCGTGAGCTATTTCGGCCTCGCCGCGATCCCGACCCGCTACGTCTTCTCGGTGACGAGCGCGCTCATCATCTTCCTCGCCGCCGGGCTCGCGGCGCAGGCGGCGAGGTTCCTCGCCAATGCCGGCCTCGTCACCGTGCTCGACCGGCCGGTCTGGAACACCGCGAACATCCTGCCCGAAGGCAGCCTGCCCGGACGGGTGCTGCACGCCCTCGTCGGCTACACCGACAGCCCAACGGGACTGCAGGTGATCGTCTATCTCGGCACGATCCTGGTGATGGTCGGCCTGATGCAATGGTCGTCCGCAGACAAGAAGCGGCGCACCCTGCGGACGGCCTGAACCCCATTCAGGGAAGAGGCCATCGATGGACGTGAATCACGATTCGGCGGCCCCGGCGGCGGCGGCCATCGGCTTCGACGACTTCCTGGCGGTCGATATCAGGATTGGCACGGTGGTCTCCGCCGAGCCGTTCCCCGAGGCGCGGAAACCCGCCATCAAACTCACCGTCGATTTCGGGCCGACGATCGGCACCAAGCGGTCGAGCGCCCAGATCACCGGGCATTACCGGCCCGAGGATCTGGTCGGCCGTCAGGTCGCGGCGGTGGTGAACTTTCCGCCGCGCCAGATCGGCAAGCTCCTGTCCGAGGTGCTGGTTCTCGGCTTCGCCGACGCCAACGGCGCCGTCGTCCTGTTCCGGCCGGACCATCCCGTGCCGGATGGAAGCCGCCTGTTCTGAGCGTCTCTCAACGCCGTGCGGGCGCGCCGGCGATCCAGGCTTCGAGGCGCGCGGCGATGAGGGCGGGATCGCCGCTGAGAGCCACGATCTTCTGGCGCGCCGTCTCGCCGGTGACGATGCGAAGATCGGATCTTCGCATGCCGAGAGCGGCGGCGAGCGCCGCGATCAGCGCCGTGTTGGCGGCACCCTCAACCGGCGGCGCCGCGACCCGCATCTGCACGGAAACCCGTCCATCGGCGCTCGCGACGATGCCGTCGAGACCGGTCCGGCTCGCGCGCGGCGTCAGGCGCACGGCGAGCCGGATTCCGTCCTGGGTCGGCGTGTAGGGCCGGGCGGGACCGTCCATCACGGCTCACCGATGCCGGCCGGGAGCAGGCCGCAGGCTTGCGTCGTTCTCCGCAGGCGTGGGCGGGCGATCGCGTCGACGACGCCAAGCAGGGGATATCGCCCCTCGGGCCGGTCGTCCGTCCGCGCGGCGAGATCGTCTGCAAAGCCTTCGGCAAGGCGTTTGCGTCTGGAAGACGTGATGGGCGCCGAGGCGGCGAGGCCGGCGTCAGAGCCTGTCATTTGCACGCTGTCGACACGCATTTTAAATCCAGAGGGCTGTCCCGGCGGCGTCGTTGCACTAAGCTTCACCGCATCATCACTGGAATGCGTCAATGTCCGATCTCCGCCTGCGCCGCAGCGTTCTCTACATGCCCGGCTCGAACCAGAGGGCCCTCGACAAGGCGAAGACGCTGCAGGCCGATGCTCTCATCCTCGACCTCGAAGATGCGGTCGGGCCGGATGAGAAGGAACTCGCGCGAGATCAGGTCTGTGCCGCGGTGAAAGGTGGCGGGTATGGCAGCCGGGAGCTGGTGATCCGCGTCAACGCTCCGCAGACCCCCTGGGGCGAGGCCGATCTGAAGGCGGCGATCCAGGCCTGTCCCGACGCCATCCTGATGCCGAAAGTGTCCTCGCCGGCGGTGCTGGAGAGCATCGCCAACCATCTCGAAGCCCTCGACGCGCCGGAGAGCATCGACGTCTGGGCGATGATCGAGACGCCGGCCGCGATCCTCAACATCCAGGAGATCGCCAAGGCCCGGCGCGACCGGCGCACCCGGCTCACCTGCTTCGTCCTCGGGACCAACGATCTCGCCAAGGACACCTGGGCCCAGCTCGTGCCCGGCCGCGTGCCGATGCTGCCCTGGATGATGTTCACCCTGGCCGCCGCCCGTGCCGAGGGCCTCACCATCCTCGACGGCGTGTGGAACGACATCGGCGATGTCGAGGGCTGCCGCACCGAGTGCCGGCAGGCGCGCGACCTCGGCTTCGACGGCAAGACCCTGATCCACCCCAACCAGCTCGAGCCGGCCAACACCTCCTTCGCTCCCACCGAGGAGGAGGTGCGCCGCGCCACCCTGGTCATCGATGCGTTCGACAAGCCCGAGAACGCCAAGCGCGGCGCGATCAAGGTCGAGGGCCGGATGTACGAGCGCCAGCATATCAGCATGGCCCGCCGTGCGGTGAACTGGTCGGAATCCATCGCCGCGCGCGGATATTGAGCGCGTCGCTGCGTCGCGAGGGCTCGGTCCGGCCGGGGAACAAGGCGATGCGGAGCGGAATTTCCCGCTCATCGCACCTCTCCCGCCCCGCCGGGCCTTCTTCCGTCGTGCTCGCGTCCCACGGGACGCGGCGTCGGGAGGGGTCGGGCCTGACGGGCGAGGTGAGCATCGGGGGGCGGCATCGCCGTCCGATGACGCTTTCTCCAAAGGACATTGCCGCCTCATGAGCCCGATCCTCGAACCCTTCACCCTCGGCGACCTCACCCTCAAGAACCGCGTCGTGATGGCCCCGCTGACTCGGAGCCGCTCGTCGGACGCGGGCGTCCCGCCGGATTTCGCGGTCGATTACTACGCGCAGCGCGCCAATGCCGGCCTCATCATCACCGAGGCGACGAACATCTCGCCCCAGGCCGTCGGCTATGCGCTGACGCCCGGCATCTGGACCGACGCGCAGGTGGAAAGCTGGAAGGCCGTCACCGCCGCGGTCCATGCCAGCGACGGTCGCATCTTCCTCCAGCTCTGGCATACCGGCCGTATCTCGCATCCCGACGTTCAGCCGAACGGCCAGTCGCCGGTGGCACCCTCGGCCCTGAAGCCGGAGGGCATGGCCTTCACCAAATCCGGTATGAAGCCGCATGAGACGCCGCGCGCCCTGGAGACCGACGAGATCCCGGGCATCGTCGAGGATTACCGCCGGGCCGCCGAGAACGCCAAGCGCGCAGGGTTCGACGGCGTCGAGATCCATTCGGCCAACAATTATCTGCTCGAACAATTCGTGCGCGATTCCACCAACCACCGCACCGACCAGTATGGCGGCTCGATCGAGAATCGCCTGCGCTTCCCCCTCGCCGTGGTAAAGGCGGTGACCGAGGTCTGGGGCGGCGGCGGGCGCGTCGGCATCCGCCTCTCGCCCGCGACCACGGAGCCGGGCAAGACCGCCCTCGACAGCGATCCGAAGGCGACCTTCGGGGCCTATGTCGACGCCCTGAACGGCTTCGACCTGCTCTACGTCCACACGATCGAGGGGGTGACGCAGCAGACCCGCGACGTGCCGGACGAGGTCGATTTCGGCCAGATCCGCAAGCGGTTCAAGGGCGCCTATATCGGCAACAACCAGTACACGCTCGAACTCGCCGAGAAGGACCTCGCCGAGGGTAGGGCGGACCTGTTCAGCTTCGGCCGGCCCTACATCGCCAATCCCGACCTCGTCGATCGCCTCCGCGAAGGCGCGCCGCTCGCCGAAGCGCCCAAGGCCTATTGGTATGGCGGCGGTGCCACCGGCTATTCCGACTGGCCGGGCATGAACGGTCCGGTCGCGTTCCGGCGCTGAGGCATCAGCCCCTGGGCGAGGGTGACGTCTCGTTGCCCTTCGCCTCGGCCTGCGGACCCTCCTGCCGCACCGGTTGCGGCACCGAGGCGTCCGGGTAGCGCTTGCGGTATTCCTTCAGGAAGGCCTGCAGCGTCTCCGCCTTGGTGGCCTTTTGGGCGATCTCGCGGAAGGCCTGGCTTCGCACCGCGTTCGGCTGGGTGAGGAGGGCGAAGGTGCGGGCATCCACGCTCTCCGCCATCGGCTCGGCGAACTTCGCCCTCAGGCGTTCGAGCCCGAGGGTTTCGCCGGCCAGGCCGTAGGCGATGGCGGCGCGGACGACGTCGGACCGCATCGCATCGTCGAGGGGTTTGCGCATCCGCCACGCCTCGCCGACCATGGCCTCGTGCGCCTCGCCGGCCTCGCGCCAGCGGCGGCCGGTCCAGAGGATGTCTGCGCGCAGGCGGTCGGAATCGGCGCCCGTCTCCGCCTCGATCGTCTCCAGTGCCAGATCGGTGCGCGACAGGTCCGAGAGGGCGCGGGCCCGGATCAGGGCGCGGGCGCGGCGCAGATCCTCGGGGAGTTCGGGCTGGTAGGTGGCGTCGATGACCTGCAGCGCCTGAAGCGGTTTCTCGTCCATCATCCGGATGGTCGCCAGCCGCGCGGCGACGCCGGCGCGAGCGGGGCCGGTGAGCCGCTTATCCACCTGGTGCTGCAGCAATTCACCGGCCGAATCGAGCAGGTCGAGTTCCACGAGCTTGTCGGCGAGCCGGCGCACGATCTCGTCGCCGCGGCGACCGATCGGGGCGAAGTCCTTGAAATCGAAATAGAGCGCCAGCGCCTCGACGCCGGACATCGTGGCGCCCTTCTCGCTGAGATAGAGATCGTCGAAGAGTTCCTGGGCGCTGTCGTGAAGTTCGCGGCTGATCGGCGATTCCGGCGCCAGGGCATCCGCCTTGCGCGAGGCCACGAAAGCCTGCCGCCAGCGCCCCGCTTCCATGTTCAGCTTGGCGAGCGCGGCGACCGTCCTCTGCTCGACCTCGTCGCCGTGCCAGGTGAGGAGAAGCGTCTCGAGCCGCTCGATCGCGTCGGCCACCGGCATCTTGCCGAGCGCGTGGGCGAGCACCGTGGCGCGCAGGGTCGCCGCTGAGGCGATCGGGCGCTCGGCGGTGTCGGACAGGCGCTGATAGGCATCGAGGGCGGCGCTGGTCTGGCCCGTCACCTCGTCGATGCGGGCGCGCAGCAGCGCCAAGCGGTCGGTCACGGAGCGGACCGCCGCGCGCGGCAGCGCCGCGACGATCTGCTTGCCGGCCGCCGCCCAGTCTCCGTTCTCGATCGCGGCTTCCGCCGCCGCCGTGCGCAACAGCGCCTGGAGATCGTCGGGATAACGCTCGATGACGCTCGCCGTGTCGCGGAACGCGGTATCGGCGGCGGGCCAGCGCCCAGCCTTGGCATCGAGATAGCCCTTCCACAGACGGGCTTCCGGGTCGGTCCGCAGGAACTCGCTGTCGAGGGCCTTCCGCGCATCGGCGTAGCGGCCCATCTCGGTATTCGCGACGGCCGTGAGGATCGCGAGTTCGCGCTGTCCGGCCATGACCGGGTCCTCGCTCGCCGCCACCTGAAGCGCGCCCAGGGCTTCCACGCCGAGCCCGTTGGCGAGCATGCTTCTCGCCAGATTCAGGCGGAGCGGTCCCCGTGCCGGCCGGGGCGCCTCGACCACGGCGTTCAGCTGCTCGCGCAGGTTCTCGCCGATATCGCCGCTTCTCGCGGCGTCCCAGGGCCGGCGCTCGATCGCGAGATCGCTCACCGCGGTCAGTGCCGGCTCGGCGGGCTTGGCGACGCCGGAGACGGACATGCCGCCCTCGCGGCCGACGGAGACGCCGTCCATGTCCGGGCGCACCAGCAGATCGTCGGCCTTGGCCAGAACCGCGACGCCCTGACGGCTGGGCAGCAGCTCGAAATCGACGAAGACCTGTCGCTTGGGGATTCCCGCCGGCTTCGGACCGTAGCCGGTCACGATGCCGATCCGCTCGCCATTGCGCTCGATCCAGGTCGATCCGCCGGGATTCGGCAAGGGGATTCCGATGCCGATGCGTCCGCTCGCTTCCGGGCTGCGGATGGCGGAGAGAGGCTCGCTGGCTGACAGGTTCTGGCCGGCGACGAGTTCCCAGCCGGTGGGCGCATCGGCATCGCCCATGGGAACGAGGTCGAGAAGCCGGTCGCTCGGGACCTTGAAGTTGAGGATGACGAAAGCGCCCTGGCGCCGGGGCACGTTGACGGAATCGAACACGGGATCGCCGGCCGGGACGATGACCGGGTCGGGCGTCTCGAAGACCAGGGTGGCGAGGCCGGCGCGCTCGAACAAGGCCGCGGCAGGCTGGCGCTGGAACGGGAAGGCGAGGCCGGGTCCCGCCGGCCTCAGGACGACGACCTTCTGCGGCGCGACCGGAGCGGCACCGGCGGCTTTCGGCGGCATCGCGCCGACCGGCGCCCCGGCCGGCCTTACAGGCATGTCGGCCGCCTGGGCCTTCAGGTCCATGGAGGCCGCCTTGGCATCCGTGGGTGAGGACTTGCGGACGAGATCGAGCGTGACGCCGTCATCGTCCCGCGCGGCGCGGATCTCGTAGCCGGCGGCCGGCGTCACCGTGAGATGCGCGCCCTCGGCATCGCTCTCGACGGCCAGGGACTCGATGACCGGCTTGGTCCGGCCGCGCGCCGCGATGTCGTCGATGCGCCAGGCACCGGGTATCGTCAGCCGCGTCGACAGTCCCGCCTCGTTGAAACGCGCGACGGTCTCCGGTGCGAGCTTGAGGCTGAGCCGCGTCAGGGTCGGGAGGCGCGAGAGTTCGAGGGGCAGCCGCTTCGGCTCGACGACCGGAGCGGCGGCGCGCATGGCCGCTTCCGCCACCTGCGTCCGGCGGACGAGTTCGGCCACGATCTCGGGCGGCAGGGGAGGGGGAAGGCCCTGCCAATCCTCCGGCAGGAGATCGATGAAGACGTGCTCGCCGGCCGTCTGGACATTGAGGCGATAGGGCCTCTGCAGGGCGATGCGCAGGCCCGTTCCATCGGGATCGCGGCGAACCATCGAGACGAAATCCGGCATGTCCGCCGTGATCTTCTCGGGCACCGGATTGCTGCGCTCGCCAAAGGTCACGAGCAGGACGAGGCCGGAAATCCTGGCCTTCACCGGAACTGCGGAATCGAAGGTCAGGGCGATCCGGCCGTAGCGCCCGAGCTGGTTGCCCTTGATCGCGAGAATCCGTGCCGCCTCGGCCCGATCCGCCCAGGCGAAACCGCCTGCCAGGATCGACGTCGCGACGAAACCGGCCATGAGCCGGCGCCGTCGTGTCGCGATTCCGGCCTCCATTCCCATCGCAGGTTACGCCACACCGGATTGCGCGGGGCGCCCGAAAGGGGCCGACGCGGAACGCTACACCATCCGCGACTCTCCACCTTCGAGGCTAACGGGCGCCTAACGTCCCACCAGTGATCTGTCTCAAAATCGGTCTTCGGCGCGATCGCGCGAGAATTCGCGGCCATTCCGGCGGATGTCAGAGTGCATTGGGAGCGTGTCGCCGGATCGCTGCTCCGGACCCGAACAAAAAACCCCGCACCGGTTTTTCACCGGGCGAGGCGAGTCTTCAGAAGGACATTCCTTGGGAGGAATAACACCATCCTAGCATGTGGTATCCCACAAATGCCACATCGACGCCCGGCTTGTTCACAGCCCCGGCGAGCGATGCGAAATCAACCCGCATGCATGGAGACGAAATCTTCCCGGCCGAGGTTGCGATCTACAACCCGCCATTGCCGCCGCTGCCGCCCCCGGCGCTTCCTGCCCCGGACGAGCGCGACGGCTGGCTGGAATTTCCGCCCGCCGCCGAATCGCCGCGACGGAGACGGCCGCCGGTATTGTTCGACATGCTGGGAGTGCCGAGTCCGCGCTTCGAATGGCGCGAGCGCGCATCGGCGTCCGTCGTCATCTGCGCGAGGGCGAGGGAGGACAGTGCGGCTGCGCAAAGGGTAAGCGTCAACGTCTTCATGGATACTCCTGTCGGTTGCTGATGCAACGCAAGAGCGTCATCAAGTATCCATGCGGCATCGTTGCGGGCCCGGACAGCAAAAGCCCCGCCTGGCGCGAGCCGGACGGGGCGAAGTCGGGAAGTCCCCTCGGGGCTGAGGGTATGGGTTAGACGCTTCACCGCATGCAGATCATCCCGATAAGACGACGACCGCACAGATGTCGCACCACCGCGATCGGTCGCCGCCCTAGATGAATGTTCCATTCAACGGGACCGGGCGTCGATGTGGTATCTCTACGGCATCGTCCTCCTCGCAGGCGTCGCGAACGCCGTGCAGGCAGGACAGAACGGAGCTTTGGCGAAGAGCCTCGGCTGGTCCCTGAGCGCCGGCCTCGTCGTGGCGGCGGGCACGGCGACCTGCATTCTCGTGGTGGGGCTCGCATCGGGCAAGCTCACCCTGCCGACGGCGGCCCAGGCGCTGGGGGTGCCGTGGTGGGCCTGGTTCGGCGGCGTGCTCGGCGGTGGCATCGTCCTGGCGCAACTGCTGGTGGCCCGCGAGATCGGGGCGGCCCCATTCCTCGGGATGCTCGTGACCGCCGGTGTCGTCACCTCGATCCTGCTCGATCATTTCGGCTGGATCGGCTTCGAGCGTCACCCGGCGACGATCTGGCGGATTTTCGGTGGCCTGCTGATGATCGGAGGCGTCGCCCTGGTGGCGGGGTCGTAGATCGTCACCCCGAAAAGTGGGAACCGGTCATGGAAGACAGACGATGGACCGTCGAGGGGCGATACCGGAATTGGTCCCGCCGAACCGTCGCGATGCCGAACCAGCGGCACCGTATCCGTTGCGAGCCCGCCCCCGTCTGCTAGGAAGCCCGATGCACCGTTATTTCCCCGTCCTCATCGCCGTCGCGGCCATACTCGCGGTCGGAATCCTGTTCGCGTTCGTGCGCCACGGCGACACGGCGCACATCTCTCCCGTGCAGCAGACGGAGTCCCGCTGATGCGCCGCCTGATGCCGTTGGTGATCCTGGGTCTCGCCGCGATCCTCGCCGTGATCTGGGTCGGCGTGTGGAATTTCGAGCTGCTTCGGACCGAGAGGGCCGAGAATGGCGGGGCCCCGGCGGTGCCCGCCTGCGATCCGAACAACGCCATCGGCAAGGCGGTTCTGCCGGACTGCCCGGATGCGTCCATCAACGCGACGTCGAAACCCTAAAGCGTCGCCCGTCCGTGAGCGCCATGGCCTTGCGGCCATGGTCCGGTTCAGGGCCGACGGGAGCCCTCGTCCCTCACTTCTTCACGACGAGGCCGGGAAGGGTCTTGCCGTTCTCGCCAAAATTGGTCAGCGCCTTGGCGCAATTGGCCGGGACGTCCTGGGAATAGACGTCGGCGTAGGCCTTGACCCGCAGGATCAGTTCGCCGCCCGCCAGAGCGTCCGGTTCGATCCCGAGGCCCCGCACCACCGTCTTGAACGTCTCGTAATTCGGCTTGGCATCCGGGCAGGAATTCGAGACGAACTGGAGAAGTCCGGCGAGCTTGGCGGCGGTGTTCTTCTGCCGCTCTTCCTTGGTGTCCGGCGGCGGAGGCGCGTCCGGCGCAGGTTGAGCGGCGAGCGGAGCCGTCAGGCTCCCCAACAGGAGCGAGGCGAGCAAGATCTGCTTCATGGATGGCGTGTTCCTACCTGTCTGTCTCATCGCCTGACTGTTCGACGTCAGTTCGACAAGGCGCTTGCCCGGGCGAGGGCGGCACCGAAGCCATTGAGCGGCACGGTGATGGTCGTCGGTTCGGTGGCGTCCTGCTTCAGGGCGAGGATGAACAGGTTCTTGGCGGTCTTCATCGCGTCGGTGGCGAGCGTCGGCAGGCTCACCGGGACGAGGCAGCCTTCCGAGCTGCAGGCATAATACGGAGCGCCCTTGCCCAGCACCGCCTCGTCGATCTTAAAGCTCAGGCCAGGCTCGATCTGGAAGCCGAACGGCATCAGGATCAGCCCATCGGTCCGGTCGTTGGCGGGGGCCTTCAACTCGATCGCGAATTCACGACGGTTCTCGCGCTTCGACCCCTGGGCCTGCACCACCGAACAGATCGTCGCCTGATTCTCGCGGGAGCAGTTGATGCTCCAATCGCCGTAGGTCTCGCTCAGGGCGCTGGCGCCCTCGGGCCAGGCCGCCTTGGCGGGGGCAGCGGCCGGCGCGGCGGCGACGGGTGCGGCGGGCTTGGGCGCGGGCTTCGGTTTCGGCTTGGGTTTCGGCTTCGGCGCGGCATCCGGGGCGGCGGGCGCATCCTGCTCCGGCGCGGCGTCCTGCGCCGCGGCACCATTCCAGGCGTGGCAGGTGGCGGCGAGCGAGAGCACACCGACCAGGGGCAACACGTGTCTCCAGCGCATCAAGCGGGTATCCGGCATTCGAACGGGGTCTGACGTGCCGCCTAGCCCTCCCGCTCGGCGAGCGCAATGCACGCAGCCGGATCACGCACCGTGTCCCACTGGCAATTCGGCCCGATTTGTCATCCGGGCCGCTGCGGATCAGCGACGCTTGTCGGAGAGGCCGCCCTGGTCGATCGCCGGCAATTCGTTGGGTCCGAGACCCAGGACGACCGGCTGCTGCGCGGGCATCTGGCCGCGGGCCCGGTTAGCGAGCGCCACCGTCAGTTTCTCCGCCGGCTCCGACTGCATCAACGCCAGCACCTCCGCCATCTTGCGCGGGTTCATCGCCAGGACGATGGGGACCAGCACGTCGAGGGAGAGGCGGTCGAAGACGCGGGAGGCATCCTTGGGCTTCATCGTCTCGTACATGGTGACGATGTTCTTCAGGCCGGCCTTCTCCGCCTCGGCCTTCTGCGCGCCGCTCCCGTCGGTCTTGTCCTCGTTGCGCTTGAGGTCGTCCACGCCCTCTTCGAGCTTGCGCTCGGCGGTGCCGAGCATCTGCTCGCGCAGGTTCAGGGTGTCGTCCCGCTGCTTGAGGGCGTCGCGCCGGGCGGCCAGCTTCTCGAGGATGGCCCGCTCGCTGGCCGGCATCGGCTCCGGGGGCGGCGGCGGCCTGGGAGCGGGGGGCTCCGGCTCGGGCGCGGGCTTCTCGGGCTCCTTCGGCGTCACCGAACCGGTCGTCACGGGGTCCGGGATCTCGTAGTTGCTCCGCGCCTTGGCGAGAGCCCGCGCGAATTCCGGAAGTTGCGCCGCAGCCGGGACGGGTTCCGGTTGCATGTCGTCGATCACGATCGCGGAGAGCTTGAGCACGAGCAGCCCGACGGCCGCCAGCGTCACCGCATCGATGAGGCGCAGCTTGTAGGGACGCGCCTGACCGGAGCCCGCTTTTGCAGGAGCTTTTTGGGCATGGCGTGTCTGGGGATGGCCTGCCTGAGGATGGCCAGTCCGGGCGAGGCCCGTCTGAGAGAGGGCTGCCTGTTTCAGGTGGACGAGGAGGCCCGGAATCTTCACGCGGCGCGGCTCCGCAGGCGGCCGAGGGCGCGCTCGGACATGGCGAGGGCGGCGGCGGCGGCGACACCGAGGCGCTCACCGTTGGGGCTCGATGCGCCGGCCTTCGGCGCATCCTCCGTGTGAGCCGGGCCGGGGCGAACCTCTGAGGGGCGGATCTCGACGAGGGGCACGGCGGCGATCCGCGACGGCTGCGCATGCGACACGATGGCCGAGATGCGGGCGATCACGGTCTCACCGGCCTGGACATGGGCGGAGAGGTCGGCGGCGTAGCGCTCGGCGGTGCCGAGGCGGTCGGCCAGGGTCCGGTCGCACTCGTCGAGGGTGGCGCGCAGGCCGATGATCGCGCGCTCGGCGGTCGAGCTCGCGACGACGAGGTCGCCGATGGTCTGGCGCAGGCCCGCCTCGTCGGCCTTCATCCGGGTGATGCGCCGGCTCAGGCGCACCGACGAGACGATGCTGGCGACGAGGAGGACGGCGACGAGGATGTCGGCGGCGAGGGTGACGAGGAGGCTCATGGCGCGGTCACCCGTCGTTGCGGTTGTTCATGGAGGCCTCGAAGGCCTGGAGCGTGGTGCGCGAGCGCCGCAGCGGACGCGTGAGCTGCACCGAGATGTTGTCGTCGACCCGGCCGATGCGCCCCTGCGTCAGGGCCCAGTCGCCGCAGCGCACGGAGATCAGGTCGGTGGGCTTGGTGTCGAACATCAGCGTGTCGCCGACCTTCAGCGACAGCACCTTCTTCAGCGGCAGCATCATCTCGTGGAGCACGGCCTCCATGGTCGCGTCGGCCTGCCAGATCTCGGTGGCGAGATGGCTCTCCCAGGTATGGTCGCGGCCGAGCTTCTCGCCCATGAAGCTCTGCATCAGCAGTTCACGGATCGGCTCGATCGTGGCGTAGGGGAACAGGATCTGGAGCAGGCCGCCGCGCCCGTCCATGTCGAGCTTGAGGCTGATCAGGATGGCGGCGTTGGCCGGCCGGGTAATGGTGGCGAAGCGCGGGTTGGTCTCGATCCGGTCGATGGCGAAGCGCACCGGCGAGAGCGGCTGGAACGAGAGTTCGAGATCGGAGAGGATGATCTCCACGAGGCGCCGCACCAGCTGCATCTCGATGGTCGTGAACGGCCGCCCGTCGAGGCGGGTCGAGGTGCCGCCGCGCTTGCCGCCGAGCAGCAGGTCCATGGTCGAGTAGGCGAGGTTCGATTCCACCGTGACGAGGCCGGAATTCTCCCAGGCATCGGCGCGGAAGACCCCGAGCAGGGTCGGCAGCGGAATGGCGTTGAGGTAGTCGCCGAAACGGACCGAGGTGATGTTGTCGAGGGTGACCTCGACGTTGTCCTGGAAGAAGTTGCGCAGGCTCGTCGACAGCAACCGGATCATCCGGTCGAAGACGATTTCCAGCATCGGCAGGCGTTCGTACTGAACGACGCCAGAATCCACGATGGCGCGGACACCGCCGGCGCCCGAGGCCGACAATTCACGAAGGCTGAAGCCGAGGACGCCGTCGATCTCGTCCTGGTTGAGGATGCGGTCGTTGCCGGCGAGTTCGGGGAGATTGTCGGTCTCCCCGTCCTCGATCATCGTCGCCCATTCGGCGGCGACGTCGCTGGCATGCGTGGTCGTGCCCTGCTCGGCGAGCGCGGCACCCCATTCGTCGGCCAGCGATGTCTCGCCGCCTTCGGCGTTCTGCTCGATCAGGGCGGTTGCCCAATCGTCCTCTTCGAGCTCGTCTTCGGGACCTGCCATGACCGTCTCGACACCGATAGTGGGGTTACTGGACGATCACGTCCTTGAAGAGCACGGCCTCGGCCCGTGCCGGATGGATCGCGACGTTGACGCGCCGCAGCAGTTCCTCGCGCAGGCGATAGAGCCCGGCCGAGCCGGCGAGGTCGCTGGCGCGCAATTCACGCATGTAGACCTGGAATGTATCCTCGATCCGCGGCATCAGCGGCTTCACCTCGCCCTCGACCTTGGCGTCCTTCAGTTCGAGGGAGACCTTGACCTTGGCGACGCGCGGCTTGTCCTGACCGGGTTCGTTGGTGAGGTTGATCGTCATCTCGCGGACGTCGAGGAAGACGAGAGGCTTCTTCATTTCGACGGCGGCCGGATCGCCGTGACCGTCGCCGGCCTTCTTCTTCATCATGACGTATCCGCCACCGCCGCCGGCCAGCAGCAGCACGGCCGCGCCGATGATGATGATCTTCTTCTTGCCGCCCTTCGGGGCTTCGCCCTCGGCGCCTTCCCCTTCGGCGGCGGGGGCCTTCTTGGGCTTCTTGGCCATGGAGCGCCCTCTTCGAATCTCGTCCCAGGGTGCGAGCGGCGGTGATGGCCCGCGACCCCGTTCGTCCAGATATCTGCGGTCACGGTTAACGTGTCGTTAAGGCGGCAAATCCTGCCGGGTGGTTTCTGCCGCGAGGATGCGGCGGCATCCTGTCCGGACGAGGCATGGGTTCAGACAAGGCGCTGATTAATAAGGGAATTATCTATTTTTCGACGATGGCACGGCCCGTGCGGACATCCTTAACGTCGCCGTAGACCGAGGCCTTGTCGATCCATGCAGAACGCGCTGTTTGTCGGAGTTTCCAGTCAGGTCGCCCTGCAGCGTGAGCTCGACGTGATCGCCAACAACATGGCGAACGTCTCCACCACGGGCTTCAAGGGCCGCAACACCCGCTTCCAGGAATACCTGATGCCGGTGGCGAGCGCCGACTCGTTCCAGCGCCAGGACCGGCGCGTCTCCTACGTCATCGACCAGGGCACCGCCCTCGACCTCGCCCAGGGGCCGATCGAGCAGACCGGCAATCCGCTCCATGTCGCCGTGCGCGGCGAGGCCTTCCTCGTGGTCCGCACGCCGAACGGCGACCGCTACACCCGCAACGGCGCGTTCGAGACCGACGCGCAGGGCAATCTCGTCAACAGCGACGGCTACCCCGTCCAGGGCGAAGGCGGCCCGATCCAGATCAACGCCCAGGAGACCGGCCTCACGATCGGGCCGGACGGCACGGTCTCGACCAATATCGGCATTCGCGGCCGCGTCCGGATGGTGACCTTCGCCAATCCGCAATCGCTGACCAACGAGGGCGCCAACCTCTACGCCTCGACAACGGCTCCGGTGGCCGCCGGCTTGAACGGCCGGCTCGAATCCGGGGCGCTCGAGCGCTCCAACGTCAAGCCCGTCATCGAGATGACCCGGCTGATGGACGTGAACCGCACCTACACCATGGTCTCGGGCGTGATCTCGCGCCTGGATGAATTGCGGGGCACGGCGATCCGCCGCCTCGCCGACGTCGCGTAAGGAACCCCGACGATGCGCGCCCTCTACGCAGCCGCCACCGGCATGGCGGCCCAGGAACTCAACGTCCAGGTCATCTCGAACAACATCGCGAACCTGCGTACCACCGGCTACAAGCGCCAGCAGGCCCATTTCCAGGACCTGCTCTACCAGAACATGCGCCGGGCCGGTTCCTCGACCTCGGACCAGAACACCCAGCTTCCCGCCGGCCTCGCCATCGGCTCGGGCGTGAAGACGACCTCGACCGCCCGGACGATGTCACAGGGCACGCTCACCTCGACGGAGAAGGAATACGACGTCGCCATCCGTGGCGAAGGCCTGTTCCGGGTGACGATGCCCGACGGCCGCATCGCCTATTCCCGAGACGGGTCCTTCGATCTCTCCGCACAGGGGCAGCTCGTCACCCGCGACGGCTACCTCGTCGATCCGGGCCTGACGGTTCCCAACAATGCCACCAGCGTCACGATCAGCGCGCAGGGCTCGGTCCAGGCGACCATTCCCGGCCAGACCGCGCCGCAGACCCTCGGCCAGTTCCAGCTCGCCCGCTTCGTCAACAAGGTCGGTCTCGAATCCATCGGCGACAACCTGTTCATCGAGACCGCCGCCTCCGGCCCCGCCATCAACGGCCTGCCCGGCTCGGAGGGCTTCGGCAACCTGCAGCAGAGCTATCTCGAAGAGGCGAACGTCAACGCCGTCAACGAGATCTCGTCCCTGATCGCCGCGCAGCGCGCCTACGAGATGAACTCGAAGGTCGTCACCGCCGCCGACCAGATGCTCTCCACCACCTCGCAGATGTTCCGCGGCTGACCGACCGGACACGTCCTCCGGCCTGACATCGTCGTCCCCCGTTCCCGCATCAGCCCGCCTCCGAAAGCGTCCTGCCATGTACGCCCTGAGACAGATCCGCCCCGCTCGACGGAAGCGCGTCGCCACGCTCACGCCCGGCATCGTCATGCGCGTGGGCTTCGCTTTGGCGGCCCTGAGCTTCATGACGGTCCATGTCCTCGCCGAGGAAGCCGGCCAGCGCCTGCGCCTGCGCGGCGACGTCACCGCGCGCGGCGATATCCTGACGCTGGGCGACCTCGTCGAAGGTGCATCGGCCGACCTCGCCAGACGGCCGCTGTTCCGCGCCCCGACGCTCGGCGCCTCGGGCACGATACAGGCCCGCCGCATCGCCGAGGCCCTGGCGACCCTTGGGCTCGGCGAGATCGAGACCGGCGGCCGCCAGCAGGTCTCCGTGCAGCGCGCGGCCCGGCGCGTCGGCCCGACCGAGATCGAGGCCGCGATCAAGCGGGTGCTCGAAACCTCCTACGGGCTCGACCAGCGCAACCTCGCGATCCGCCTCGATGGCGAGAACACGATCCTCCTGGCTCCGGTCGATCTCGACGGTCAGGCGACGGCCCTCGATCTCACCTACGATCCCCGCCTCAAGCGGGTCGCCGCCCTCATCACCCTGGGCGAGCGCCAGGCGTCCCTGCGCGTGTCCGGGCAGGTCCAGGAAATCCGCGAGGTCCAGATCCTGTCCCGCTCGCTCAACCGAGGCGACACCTTGAGCGCCGAGGACATCGCCACCGAGCGGCGTCCCCGCGAGACGACGCCGGCCGATGCCCAGGGCAGTTCCGTCGCCGTGATGGGGCAGGTCGCCCAGCGCAGCCTGAGTGCCGGCGCCATTCTCCGGTCCGGCGATATCGCACCGGCGGACCTCGTCCAGCGCGGCGAGGCGGTGACCATCGTCTTCGACACGCCTGGCCTCAACCTCTCCCTGCGGGGTCAGGCCAACGAGAACGGACGGCTGGGCGCGGCGATCACCGTCACCAACCCCGTCTCCAAGAAGATCCTCGCCGCCACCGTGATCGGCCCCGGCCGCGTCTCGGTGAGTTCGCCCGCCAGCGTCGGCCGTCAGGCCAGCGCGACGTTCGACACCGGACGCTGAATCCGGCTCGGCCATCCCGACGAGAGAAGCTGGTCCCCATGGAAAACCATATCCTGAGCCACGGTTCGGCACGCCGCCTCGCCCGCAAGCCCCTGGCGCTCGCCGCCGCCCTGATGGCCTGCTCGGGCCTCGGCGCCTGCAACACCGTCGATCGCCTGTCGCAGATCGGTGCCACCCCGCCGCTCTCGGCCATCGAGGACCCGACCTCGCAGCCCGGCTACCGCCCGGTGCGCCTGCCGATGCCGGATATCCAGCCGGTCTCCTACGCGCCGAACTCCCTGTGGCGGACGGGGTCGCGCGCCTTCTTCAAGGACCAGCGCGCCGCCCGTATCGGCGACCTCGTCACGGTGAAGGTCAACGTGACCGACAAGGCCAACCTGAACAACGAGACGAAGCGGTCGCGCTCCAATGCCGAAGGTCTCGGTCTGCCCAACGCCTTCGGCCTCGAGAACAGCGCCGCCATCGCCGCCGCCGGCATCAGCCCGGACAAGCTGATCACCGGGACATCGACCTCGTCGAGCGACGGTGCCGGCTCGGTTCAGCGCAACGAGACGGTGACGACCAACATCGCCGCCATCGTCAACCAGATCCTGCCCAACGGAAACCTCGTGGTGGAGGGCAAGCAGGAAATCCGCATCAATTTCGAGGTGCGCGAACTCATCGTCGCCGGCGTGGTGCGGCCGGAAGACATCGAATCGGACAACACCATCGACTCGTCGAAGATCGCCCAGGCCCGCATCGCCTATGGCGGACGCGGACAGATCACCGACGTGCAACAGCCCCGCTACGGCCAGCAGCTGGTCGACGTTCTGCTGCCGTTCTGAGCCGGCTCAGGACGAGGGGATCAATGCTCGGTGCCGGGCCGGTTCGGGCGCGGCGCGGTGCCGTGGTTGTCGACGAAGGCCGAGCGTTCCGGGTCGTGCTTCAGCTTGGCCACCCGGGCGCGCTGCCACATCGCCACCGCGATGACGATGGCGAACGTCGCGATGGCGAGTACGAAAATCAAAACCCCATTGTCCATGGCTCAATCCTTGATCGACACAAAGTCGTATCAGGAATCGTGAAATCAGGACGAAGGTTCCAGCTTGGCTTTAGCAATGCCAAGCCAAGTTGATAACGGGTCTTCGGCTTAGCCTGCCTGGCCGAAACCTTTGCGAGCGCTCTTCGCAGTCGCTGACGTTTCCAGCGAAGCGGGACAGGGCCGCTCTATAACGCTCCGATACCGGCGTTACTCGTCGCGATACACACGCTCGCGCCGTTCGTGGCGCTCCTGCGCTTCCAGCGACAGAGTGGCGATGGGGCGGGCATCGAGGCGCTTCAGCGAGATCGGCTCGCCGGTCTCCTCGCAATATCCGTAGCTGCGATCCTCGAGGCGGGCGAGCGCCGCGTCGATCTTGCCGGTGAGCTTGCGCTGGCGGTCACGGGCCCGCAGCTCGATAGCCCGGTCGGTTTCCGACGATGCCCGGTCGGCGAGATCGGGATGATTTTCGTTCTCGGTCTGAAGTGCCACCAGCGTATCCTGCGCTTCACGCAGGATATCGGCCTTCCACCCCACCAATTTACGGCGGAAATACTCACGCTGCCGATCGTTCATGAACGGCTCGTTCTCGGACGGCACATAACCGTCGTCGATCTTGACTGTCGCCATCCTCGCCCCTTCGCAAGTCCGTCACAGCCGGTACGCGGCGATGTTTCGCGTGCCTATACTTGAGGGCGCCGCACACCACAACGCACTGTGTGAATCCATCTCGGTCCCAGGGCGTGATCGCGCCACGTTGCGACAAACACGCAACGGATGCATGGAGGTTTCCTCGCCGCGAACCGTGTCCCGGGCCACCGGCCTCCCAAGCAATGCCGGGGCCGGTTCCACCTATTCGATTCCGGATTACGAGACATCGGCGCCGTACCGACGCGATCCGCCGGATCGACGCGGGTCCGACGACCGGCGAAACCTTGCCGCCCGAGGGCCGGACGGATGGTCGCGGCCGGTAGGCGGCGGCGGCGGCGTGACCTATAGCATCGGGCCGGGCGTGTCCGTATCGACAGCTCGGCATCACATGCATCCCAGCAACCGAGGCTTTAGAGTGCCGGAGAGCCGATCCTTGCCGAAACCCGTGACCGGAAACTCGGAAGTTTTCGTCGGTGGGAGCGAGATGGCGGCCTTGATGCGGGCCAAGGATTGGAGCCAAACCCCGCTCGGCCCACCGGAAGGCTGGCCCGAGGCGCTGAAGGTGGCTCTGCGGATCCTACTGACCTCGCGGTTCGAGATGTGGCTCGGCTGGGGGCCGGACATCGCCTTCTTCTACAACGACGCCTATCGTCCGACGCTGGGTCTCAAGCACCCCGACTCTCTCGCCAAGCCGACGAAGATCCTCTGGGCCGAGATCTGGGACGACATCGAATCGCGCATCCGTACCGTCTACGACGACGGCGAGGCGACGTGGGATCGCGGGCTGCTCCTCCTCCTCGAGCGCAACGGCTATCCCGAGGAGACCTACCACACCTTCTCCTACAGCCCGGTCATCGACGATGACGGGACGGTGGGCGGCCTGTTCTGTGCGGTCAGCGAGGAGACGGACCGGGTCATCAGCGAGCGGCGGCTCGGTATCCTGCGGCTCCTGGCCGAAAGTCTCGCGCGTGCCGAGAACCGGTCCGACGTCCTGCGCGCGGTGGAGGCCAGCCTCGGCGAGGATCGCCGCGACCTGCCGTTCAGCGCGATCTACCTCTTCGACGGGGACAGCGTCGCCCGTCTCGCCTCGACGACGGGAATCTCCCCTGACCATGCCGCGCTGCCGGACACGATCGATCCCGCCGGCCCCCTCGCATGGTGGCTCGGCAGCACCGGACGCGAGACGGTCGTCGATCTCGATCCGGCGGACGAATGGCCGGCAGGCGATTGGTCGAGGCCGCCGGCAAAGGCGGTGATCCTGCCGCTCGTCGGGCAGGGCGGCGGCGCGCCGCTCGGCACGATCATGGTCGGCCTCAATCCGCACCGGCCTTTCGACGCCGATTATCTCAGCTTCCTCAAGCTCACCGCCGGACAGGTCTCGTCGAGCCTCGCCAGCGTCTCGGCCTATGAGGCCGAGCGCGAGCGCAACGCCGTGCTGGCGGAAGCGGTGCGCCTGCGGCAGGAGGCAGCCGAAGCCCTGAGGCGGGCCAACGACGCCCTGCTCTCGGAAGTGCGGCAGAGAACGGCGGAGCGCGACCGCCTGCGGACGCTGTTCCAGGATGCGCCCGGCTTCATGTGCGTCCTGCACGGGCCGTCGCATGTCTTCGAGTACACCAACGAGGCCTATCTCCAACTCGTCGGCCATCGCGACCTCATCGGATTGGGCGTCCGCGAAGCGTTGCCGGAGATCGCGGGACAGGGCTTCTTCGAAATCCTCGACGAGGTCTACACGACGGGCCGGCCCTTCGTCGGCCGCAACATGCTCGTGACCATCCAGTCCGGACGCGATGGCGGCCTCGAGGAACGCGTCCTCAACCTCGTCTATCAGCCGATCACGGAGGTGGACGGGAGCGTCATCGGCATCTTCGCCGAGGGACACGACGTCACCGACCGCGCCCTCGCGGAAGATGCATTGAGGCGCCTCAACGAGACGCTGGAACAGCAGGTCCAGATCCGGACCCAGGAGGTCCGGGAGCGGACGCAGGAGCGCGACCGGGCCTGGCGCCTGTCCCAGGACCTGCTCATGGTCGCCGAGGCCGACAGCCGCATCACGGCGATCAACACCGCCTGGACCACGCTCCTCGGCTGGAGGCCCGAGGATCTCATGGGCCTGTCCTTCGCGGACCTCGCTCATCCCGACGACCGCGACGCCACCTCGTCGACCTTCGCGACCATCGTCGTTGAACCGCTCACCGAGCCCTTCGAGTGTCGCCTGCGCCATGCCGAGGGCGGCTATCGCTGGTTCGCCTGGACCGGCGCCTTCGAGGACGGACGGGTCTATGCCAGCGGCCGCAACACCACGGCCGAGCGCGAACAGGCGGTGGCCCTCGAACTCGCCGAGGACGCCTTGCGCCAGGCGCAGAAGATGGAAGCGGTGGGCCAGCTCACCGGCGGCATCGCTCACGATTTCAACAACCTGCTCACCGGTATCGTCGGCTCCCTCGACCTGATGCAGACCCGCCTGTCGCAGGGGCGGATGGACAATATCGAGCGCTACGCCAAGGCGGCGATGTCCTCGGCCAACCGGGCCGCCGCCCTGACGCACCGTCTGCTCGCCTTCGCGCGGCGCCAGCCGCTCGACCCGAAATCGGTCGATGCCAACGCGCTGATCGCGTCCCTCGAGGATCTTCTGCGCCGGACGATCGGCGAGACGATCGCCCTCGACATCGTCATGGGCGAAGGGCTCTTCGCCACCCTGTGCGATCCGCACCAGCTCGAGAACGCGATCCTCAACCTCGCGATCAACGCGCGCGATGCCATGCCCGACGGCGGCCGGCTCCGCATCGAGACCTGCAACACCGAGCTCGATCGCGCTTATGCGAGGCTGCATCCGGGGGTGGAGCCGGGCGCCTATATCTGCATCGCCGTCTCGGATACCGGCACCGGCATGGCGGCGGACGTGATCGCGCGGGCCTTCGACCCGTTCTTCACCACCAAGCCGCTGGGGCAGGGGACCGGTCTCGGCCTGTCGATGATCTACGGATTCGCCCGGCAATCGGACGGCCATGCCAAGATCGATTCGCAGGTCGGGCACGGCACGGCGGTGAAACTATACCTGCCTCGCACCGCCGACGCGCAGGCCGAGACGGCTTCCGTGGAATCCGGCGCCGAGGTCTCGCGCGCCGGCGACGGCGAGACGGTCCTGGTGGTCGAGGACGAGGCCGTGGTGCGCGATCTCATCGTCGATGTGCTCGGGGATCTCGGCTACCGCGCGATATCCGCGGTCGACGGCCTGTCCGGGCTGCAGATCCTGCTCACCCCGGAGCGCGTCGATCTCCTCGTGACCGATGTCGGCCTGCCCGGCCTCAACGGCCGACAGCTCGCGGATCAGGCGAGGGAGTACCGTCCATCGCTCAAGGTGCTGTTCATCACCGGCTATGCCGAGAACGCCATCTTCGGCAACGGCCAGCTCGATCCGGGCATGCAGATGATCACCAAGCCGTTTGCGGTGGAAGTCCTGGCAGGGCGCATCCGCGAGATGATGGAAACCTGAGCCGGGACGAGGCCGGTCTCAGGCGGATTGGCCCGCCGAGAGCTTGGCGAGTTCCACCGCCGCGCGCAGCTCGATATCGGCGATGAGCCCGTCGAGGCGCGGGTCTCCGCTGCTTCCGCTACGATCCGAGAGCCGGCTCGCGATGGCCTGTAGTTCTCGCGTCGAGACCCGGCCCATGACCAGCGAGGCCTTGAGACGGTCGAGCCCGTCGAGCAGGTCGTGTCCGCGCTTGGCGAAGCGACGGCGGCGCTCTCCCGGCTGCTCTTCCTGGCTCTGCAACGTCAGGATCGCGTCGAGACCGGCGAGCGACGTCGCTGGCGCGGAGGCGGCGGAGGAGGTGGCGGCGGCCGTCTCGCCGCCGAGCAGGAAGGCCTGGGACGTCTCCGCCTTGCGGAGCGCCGGCGAGGCGCCGACCAGGGCGTGAGAGGCGAGGCGGGTATCGACGCGCATGGGACGTCTCCGAAAGTCAGGGCGTCCCTCCGCGCATGGGCACGAAGTTCGGTTCCGGAGATCAGAATCCGGTCCCCGTGGTTAACCGTCCGTAAACGACCGGGCAGAACCTGCCGGGTCGGCAGGGAAAGCAGGTCGCGTTCCGGCCTCGGCGATCCCCCGCTCTAAAAAATATCGTTCAAATTCAACCGGTTGGATGAGGCCGGCATTTGGCATGGTCCTGGCAGATCATCTGGCATGTCCATGTCACACGACGTGCCCCGCCGACCAGCAAAGCGCATCATGCCAACCGCGATCGCCCGGCCCCATCGATTCCGCCCTCTCGCGCGCTGCCTCGCCGCGATGCTGGTGCTGGTCTCCGCCCTGAACGGACAGGCTTTCGCTCTGTCGCGGGTGAAGGACCTCGCGAGCATCGAGGGCGTGCGCCAGAACCAGCTCGTGGGCTACGGCATCGTCGTCGGCCTCAACGGCACCGGCGACACCCTCAACAACATCCCTTTCACCAAGCAGTCGCTGCAGGCGATGCTGGAGCGGCTCGGCGTCAACACCCGCGGCGCCACCATGCGCACGCAGAATCTGGCCGCCGTCATGGTGACCGCGAGCCTCCCGCCCTTCGCCACGCAGGGAAACCGCATCGACATCACCGTCTCGTCGCTGGGTGACGCCAAGTCGCTTCAGGGCGGCACGCTCCTCGTCACGCCCCTGCTGGGTGCCGATGGCGAGGTCTACGCCCTGGCGCAGGGCTCGGTCGCCATCGCCGGATTCTCGGCCGAGGGCGACGCCGCCAAGATCACCCGCGGCGTCCCCACCAACGGCCGCGTGCCCAACGGCGCGATGATCGAGCGCGAGATGGCGTTCAAGATGAACGACATGCGCACCCTGCGCCTGTCGCTGCGCAATCCGGACTTCACCACGTCGAAGCGCATCGCCTCGGCCATCAACGATTTCATGGGCGCCGACACCGCCGAGCCCACCGACCCGGCCACCGTGACGCTGCAGATCCCGGCCAAGTACAACGGCAACATGATCCGTCTCGTCACCGAGGTGGAGCAGTTGAAGGTCGAGCCGGACCAGACCGCCCGCGTCATCGTCGACGAACGCTCGGGCATCATCGTCATGGGCCGCGACGTGCGGGTCTCAACGGTGGCCATCGCCCAGGGCAACCTCACCGTCACTATCACCGAGCAGCCGCAGGTGAGCCAGCCGGCGCCGCTGTCCAACGGCGTCACCACGGTGGTCCCGCGCACCGGCGTCAAGGTCGATACCGGCGAGGGCAACAAGCTCGCTCTGGTCAAGGAAGGCGTGACCCTGCGCGAGCTGGTGGATGGCCTCAACGCGCTGGGGGTCGGCCCGCGCGACCTGATCTCGATCCTTCAGGCCATCAAGGCCGCCGGTGCCCTCCAGGCCGATATCGAGGTGATGTGATGCGACACCGTCCCTTCCTCCTCCAGCCCGAGAGGCTTTGATCATGCTGTTCGCACCCCTTGCAGCCAAAGCCGCCATCGGTGTCGGCAAGGCCCTCGTCGGCGATATCGCCAAGTCCGTCGGCAACGGCCTGAAGACGGAGACGGCCAAGGCCGCCTCGACGGCCGCGACGACCAAGGTCGCGGCAGCGACCTCGGCGACCGGCAAGACGCCCGCGGAGATCAAGGCGCGCAAGGCGTCCAACGATTTCGAGGCGATGTTCCTGGAGCAGACACTCGACCGCCTCGCCACCTCCGAAGGCACCGACGGGCCGCTCGGCGACAACGGCACCGGCGGCGCGGTCTACCGCTCGATGCTGACCAAGGAATATGCGGGCCAGGTGGTGAAGAGCGGCGGGATCGGCATCTCCGATCAGGTCTACCGCGAGATGATGAAGATGCAGGAGGCCGGCAATGCAACCCGCAACTGAGACCAAGCCCGCGCGCATCGTCGACCGGGCCGGCGCGGACGCCCTGATCGCCCACATCCTGCAGACGATGCGGGCCTTGGAGGAGATCCTGACCGAGGAAGGGGGCCACGTGCGCGCCGGACGCCTGCGTCAGGGCCTGTCGCAGACCGAGCGCAAGACTGCCCTGGCGGCGTCCTACATGCAGGGCCTGGAGGTGGCGAAAGCCAACGCCATCGCTCTCGCACGGTTCGCCCCGGAGGCGATCGAGGGCCTGAAAGCCGCGCATCGGCGTTTCGCCGACGTGGTGCAGACCAGTCAGGTCGTCCTGGCGACGGCGCGGACCGTATCCGAGAGCTTGGTGAAATCCTTGGCCGAAGACATGAACCGATCGCGGACGGCGACGGTGTATGGCCGTCCCTCGCAGCCGCCTTCGCCCTATGGCAGGGGTGCGGCGGGACGCAGCCAGCCCCTGGTGCTGTCGCGCAGCCTGTAGCGCGTCAGCGCCGGCCGGCGTCGATCCGGACATAGGTCCGCACCGGGCCGTAATCCGATTCCGTGCGGGTATCCACGGCGAGGCGGCCACCGGCGATGGGCCGGGCGGCCGCGCCGTCCTCGCGGGAGCGGATGTCGAGGCCCGTCGTCGCCCGGCCGCCGACGCGGAGACAGGTGTCCGACCCCGGGATGCGAATGAAGCCCGCGCCGTGCCGGGGGCACGGCTTTGCCGCCGATTGCGGCTCCGGCCGAACCGGTTCGAGCGCGGACGCGCGAGGCATGAGGCCCAAGGTCACGCTCAAGGTCACGCCGATGGCCAAGCCGTGAAACAGCATCCTGCCCGACATGCGCGTCGCTCCGATCCACTCCACCCGGTCGGATCTCGGTAGCCTGTCCGCCGCGATCGGTCGATGCCGGCCTGATCGGCATCACGGTAACCTTTCGGTAAACAAACGTCCTTAATCAAAGGTGACGGGGTCAAACGGGAAGCATGGGTCATGGCGGATAAGGTCATCGGAGCGGCATCGTCCGATCGGTCGCCGGAAGCGCTGTTGAAGCAGGCGGTGAGCGGCGCCAAGCCGAAGGCCGCGCCGGTTCTGCCGGCCCGCAAGCGCCTGCCGGCCATCGATCCGCGCCTTGCCGGGCTCACCGGAGCGGCGCTCGCCATCGGCCTCGCGTTGGGCGCCGGTGGCATGAGCCTCGCCTCACCCAAGGCCGACCGCTCAGCCGAGACGCTGACGCAGATCCAATCTCGGCTCGATACCCGCCATTCGGATGTCGCGCGTCTTCAGGCCGATATCGAGAAGCTCGGAAAAGTCCTGGCCCAGGTGCAGGACGCTACCGAGGCGGTTCGCAGCGAAGGTAAGAATCGTTCTGCCACCCTCAACGACCGGATCGGGAAGTCCGAGCAGGCCATCGTGGCGAAGGTCACGAGCGTGGCCGACCGCCAGGACCAGACCGAGCGCGACCAGACGGCGAAGATCGCCGCTCTGACGGCACAATTGGAGAAGCGCGCCGCTCAACCGGCCGCTGCCGCCCCGGTCGTGGCTCCGCAGGCCGCCAAGGCCACTCCTCCCGAGCCGACGGAAACCGGATCCCTTGCCGACAAGGCGAAGCTGTCGACACCGTCGGTCATCGAGAGCTGGGCGGTGCGGGAAGTCTATAACGGAGTGGCGGTGATCGAGGACCGCAGGCACCGCCTCGTGGAGGTTGGCCAGGGCGACACCATCCCGGGGGTCGGCAAGGTCGATTCGGTCGAACGGCGCGGACGCGGCTGGGCCGTCGTGACCAAACAGGGGCTCATCACGACCCAGACTTGGTAGAGCCAACGGCGCGAATGGGAAGAAGCGGGTTAGGAGACTTGCACTTCGATTTCCGGATCGCGAAGCGAACTTGGATAGCGCGGTTCGATCGTCATCGGGTGAGCCATGGAGCAGGCGCGCGCGGCGCGGTTGCGGCCATGAGTCAACGCGCGGTCCTGCGCTTCCTGGGTCGGAAACAGGATCGCCGCGAGCAGAGCCTGGCCCTCGAACTCGGCATCGAGACTTTTGGATTCGAACACTGGCATTGCGGTCACCGGACCTTGAGCCGTGCGGATTTCGCAGGGGTCGTTGGGCGCGTATAAGCAGATAATGGGGATTGCGGCAACAAGTTCCCGATCGCCCCGATTATTTACGCTTAATTTGGTTTTGCATCGCCACGAAGTTGTCGCAGTGCGAAACGGCACCCGATTAAAGGTTTGCCCGGCAATGGGCACAGTTTCGGCTGCTCAAGATTTACTCAGCCGCCAGCCGCGAGCCTTCAGTGCGGTCCGACATTAATCCTCGGTCGACAACAAAATTCTCAGGCGGGTTATCGCCGTTGTCCTGAAGGTAGGGAATTGCGTCCTAGCAATAGTCACGAATATCGCGAGCACGGGAGAGGCTACGCGTGCGGGTGAATGATGGGAACACGCCGGCACGAGAAGAGCCAAATCACACGGAACCTCGCCCGCACGGGTTCTGACGCCGGTCCGACTAAGTATTCACGCCAATCCAGCTCCCGGCCCTAGACCCCATCGGGCATTCGCGACCTCCCTGAAACGCGGCGTCTCGGGAGCGAACGCCCGAAGGAATGGCGAGTGATTCGCGAAGGTATTCGACGTGGGTTCACGGCCGTTGGCGATATCGCCCGGCCATCCGCCATTCCGTCACGTTCTGTCGATGCGGACACGAAAAAGGGCGCTCTCGCGCCCTAGATCGATCGTCGAAGGTGGGAAGATACCGGTTCAGGCGACGGCGGCCGCCTTTACGGGAACGCCCTTCTCGGAGAGGAACTGCTGCAATTCGCCCGACTGGAACATCTCGCGGGTGATGTCGCAGCCGCCGACGAATTCGCCCTTCACGTAGATCTGCGGGATCGTCGGCCAGTTCGAGAAGGCCTTGATGCCGTCGCGGATCGCCATGTCGTCGAGGACGTTCACGCCCTTGAACGGCACTTCGAGGTAATTGAGGATTTGCACGACCTGGCCGGAGAAGCCGCACATGGGGAATTGCGGCGTGCCCTTCATGAACACGACCACGTCCTGGGACTCGATCTCGGCCTTGATGGCGGTGTTGGTGTCGGTCATGAAAAATCCTCTCGAATAGGAAGACGGCGCCTTACAGGCTGAGGTCAGTGTTTTTCCGGCGATTTCAAGATCGTCGATTCCGCGATCTTCAACAGCGCCGCGTCAATATCGAATGGGCTCACCAGCAGATCGTCCGGTCCCAGAGGGCATTCAGACGGCAAATTGGGGATCAGCATATCGCCGTATGCGGCCAGCCCCAACTTGGCGAGTTCCCGGGACGAGCTCCAGACCTTGTCCCAATTGATGCGCTGTCGCATCGAGCGTTCGTAACGGCCCATGGCGGCGATCTGGAAAGCCCCGATCTCCTTTCGCCAATGCTCGGCGGAAGGAATGCCGGGTGCCGATAGACGCTTCAGGAGATGCGCCAAGGTCTGCGTGAGCAGGCTTTCCACCGCTTGGACCTGCGAACGCCCCACGCTCTCGATCTCCTCGGCGACGTTCTCCCAATCCAGCATGTTCGACAGGTCGGGACGCCGCGCGAGTTCGCGCAGAGCGGCCGCCTGACGCTCGGTCCAGGTCACGATGTCGTCGTCGTAGAGGCTCGGCTGGTCCATCGGGACGCCCTGTTGATCGGCCTCAATCCTGCGGGACGCCCGTCGTGAGCGCAAGAGCGTGGAGCACGCCCCCCATCCGCCCCTGAAGCGCGCCGTAGACGAGCTGGTGCTGGGCCACACGCGTCTTGCCCTTGAAGGCAGACGAGATGACCGTGGCGGCGTAATGGTCGCCGTCGCCGGCCAGATCCTTGATCTCGATCGTGGCGTCGGGCAGCGCCTCACGGATCATGGCCTCGATCTCGCGCGCATCCATCGGCATCGGACGTATCCTTTTCGCTTGAAGTTCAGGCCGCGGCCGGCCGGGTCGCCATATAGGCCGGCAGCCAGCCCTCGTGCGCAGCGCGCAGATCGGCCACCGATATGATTTCGCCGCCCGGCAGGGTCAAATCCCGCGATCCGGTGAGGCCGACGACGGCGACGGGAATCCCCTGCGCGTTGGCACTGTAGAGCAGGTCCGGCACGTTCTCCGGGTCGACGCTGAGCAGGTAGCGGGCCTGATCCTCGCCGAAGAGGTAGGCATGCGCGGGCAGATGCCCGGGCGCCTCCGGCAGGGTCGCGCCGAGATCGCCGGCGATCGCCATCTCGGCCAGGGCAACGGCGAGGCCGCCATCGGAGAGGTCGTGCACGGTGTCGACGAGGCCCGAGACGATGAGGCTGCGTACGAAATCGCCATTGCGACGCTCGACCACGAGGTCGACCGGCGGCGGGGCGCCGTCTTCGCGGCCGGAGATCACCGACAGGTAGACCGACTGGCCGAGCCAGCCTTCCGTCTCGCCAACGAGGACGAGCATATCGCCCTCACGCTTGAGCGAGATCGTGGCGTGCTTGGTGACGTCATCGAGGAGGCCGACGCCGCCGATGGTGGGGGTGGGCAGGATGCCGACGCCGTTGGTCTCGTTGTAGAGCGAGACGTTGCCGGAGACGACGGGGAAGTCGAGGGCGAGGCAGGCCTCGCCGATGCCCTTGAGGCAGCCGACGAGCTGGCCCATCACCTCGGGCTTCTCGGGATTGCCGAAGTTCAGGTTGTCGGTGATGGCGAGCGGTCGTCCGCCCACCGCCGTGATGTTGCGCCAGGCTTCCGCCACGGCCTGCCGACCGCCCTGGACCGGGTCGGCCTCGCAATAGCGCGGCGTCACGTCGGCGGTCATGGCGAGGCCCTTGGGGCCGTCCTCGACGCGCACGATGGCAGCGTCTCCGCCGGGTTTCTGCACGGTGTTGCCGCCGATGAAGTGGTCGTACTGCTCGTACACCCAGCGCTTGGACGACAGGTCGGGCGACCCGACGAGGGTCTTCAGTGCCTCGGCATTGCCGACGGGGGCAGGCACGTCGGCGGCGGCGATGACCGGCTGGTGCGTGTTGGCGATGTGCGGCCGGTCGTAGAGCGGAGCCTCGTCGCCGAGTTCTTTGATCGGCAGGTCGGCCATGACGACGCCGTCATGCTTGACCACGAAGCGAAGCGTGTCGGTGGTGTGCCCGATGATCGCGAAATCGAGGCCCCACTTCACGAAGATGGCTTCGGCTTCGGCCTCCATGCCCGGCTTGAGCACCATGAGCATGCGCTCCTGGCTCTCCGACAGCATCATCTCGTAGGCGCTCATGTTGGCTTCGCGGGCCGGCACCTTCTCGATGTGGAGTTCCACCCCGAGATCGCCCTTGGCTCCCATCTCGACGGCCGAGCAGGTGAGGCCGGCGGCGCCCATGTCCTGGATCGCGATGACGGCCCCCGTCTTCATCAATTCGAGGCAGGCTTCCAGCAGCAGCTTCTCGGCGAAGGGGTCGCCGACCTGAACCGTGGGGCGCTTCGATTCGGAGGCGTCGTCGAATTCGGCCGAGGCCATGCTGGCGCCGTGGATGCCGTCGCGGCCGGTCTTCGAGCCGAGATAGACGATCGGGTTTCCGACGCCCGTGGCCGCCGCGTAGAAGATGCCGTCGGTGCGGGCGAGGCCCACCGCCATGGCGTTGACGAGAATGTTGCCGTCGTAGCGCGGATGGAAGCCGACGGAGCCGCCCACCGTGGGAACGCCGAACGAATTGCCGTAACCGCCGATGCCGGCGACGACGCCCGAGACGAGGTGGCGCGTGCGCGGATGGTCCGGCGAGCCGAAGCGGAGCGCGTTCAGCGCCGCGATCGGCCGGGCTCCCATGGTGAAGACGTCGCGCAGGATGCCGCCCACGCCGGTCGCCGCGCCCTGATAGGGCTCGATGAAGCTCGGATGGTTGTGGCTCTCCATCTTGAAGACGCAGGCCAGACCGTCGCCGATGTCGATGATGCCGGCATTCTCGCCCGGCCCCTGGATCACCCACGGTGCCTTCGTCGGCAACCCGCGCAGATGCTTGCGGGACGACTTGTAGGAGCAGTGCTCGTTCCACATCGCCGAGACGATGCCGAGTTCGGTCAGCGTCGGGTCGCGGTCGATGAGGCCACGGAAGCGCTCGTACTCGTCCGGCGTCAGGCCGTGCTGGCGCACCAGCTCGGGGGTGATCGGAACATCGTTGCGGAACATGCGAGCCCTCTCGACCGCTCAGGCGCGTCTCGGACAGTCCCCTGTGGACGGGACCTGCGCGAGGTGAACCAAGTTGGCTCGGCTCTAGAGTGTAAGCGCCCGTGCTGGCAACACGTCAAAGCGGCGTCCGGCCATGCGCCTTCGACGAAAGTCGTCCCACGGCCGATTTCCGCACAGGCAGCCTGCCGGTGCCGCGACACCGGTCGATGATGCTGTGGACAGGCTCCGGGCCGGCGACGAAGGCGACGTAGTCGAACGCGTCCGGGTCGAGGCTCGACATCAGAAGCTGGAAATGCATGCGGAACAGGTTCCACTTGCGCCGCGCGATGATCTTGCGCTCGATCAGGTCGGTGATGCGGACATGGATCTCGACAGGCCGGTGATCCGGCGGCGACGGCACGCCCGAGGCGGTGAGCACGTCGCGGTCGTGGACCGAGAGCCAGTCCCATTTCGCGCGGACGTCGAGCCAGCGGATCTGCGGAGCCGCCGCGACCCGCGAGAGCGCCGCGCGCATCTCGGCGGCGGGCGAATCGAGGGTGATCCACGGGATCACGCTGCCGATGCTCACGAACGAGACCGGCGTTCCGCGCCGACCGAAATCCGGATCCCGCGCGAGGATCCGGTCGAGGGCCTCGATGCCGAGGAAACTCGACGAGGAATGTCCGATGACGACGATCTCGGAGGCCTTGCCCTCGGCAGCGCGGATCTCGTCGGCGAAGGCGTCGAGGCGGCCGCGCATGCGGGTCTCGGTGCCGCTGGCATGGTCGTAGGTGAAGGCGGTGTCGTCCACGAGATGGGCGACGTAGAACGGCTTGCCGCGCGTCAGGCGCATCAGACCGAGATGGATCGCAAAGGCGAGGACGGGGATCGCCGCGAGGCTCCAGGGCCGCCATTGCGCCGGCCCGAGCCAGGCGGGAAGTGCCGCCAGCACGAGGGAGATTACGACCAGCGCGGCATAGATCGCGTGGACGCCGACGATGACGCGGGCGAAGCGCTTCGCCTCGGCGCGGAAGCGTTTGACGTAGCCGCTGCGATAGAGCCGCCACCAGAGAGCCGGCACCTCGACCAGACGCCGCAGGGTCGAACGCGGAAACCGGGCGCGGACGATGTCGTCCCAGCGCAGCAGGGTGTAGCGCGTCGGCGCGCCATCGGCCTCCACCTGCCAATCGAGGCGCAGGCCGTCCGCGGACCGCGCCGGATCGCTCACTCTGATCGCCATGCCGCGCCGGACGGCGGTCAGCCGGCTCTCCCGGCGGAAGAGGCCCCAATAGGTCTCGGGCTCACGCGGGTCGAAACCCGGCATGTAGAAGATCTGGCGAGGCAGGATGTCGGGGGCCGGCGTTTCCGAAGCGATGGCGCGGGTATCCGTGAGGCGGGGCAAAGAGACTTGGGCGTGCCCGCGAGCGGAACGCCGGATCCGGTCCCTACACGATCGGGCGGGCTTCGCACGAGTGCGAAACCGCATCAGGCATCGCCGGCTGACGGCATCGTTTCTCCCGAATCCCGGTTCCGACTTTTCGGGATGCGGCTCTAGCCTTGCGACAGGTACTCGGCGATGGCCGCGACGAAGCGGTCTCCATAGGCGTCGCGCTTGCGCTCGCCGACGCCGTGCACCGTGCGCAGGGCGTAGAGGTCGACCGGCTTGGCCTTGGCCATCTCGATCAGGGTCCGGTCGGGGAAGACCATGAAGGCCGCGATGCCCTCGGTGCGGGCGATGGTCGCGCGCAGGCCCCTGAGATGCTGGAACAAAGCTTCCGTCGCCGGATCGAGATCGAGCGTCGCGTCCTCGCGCGCCGCGCCGCCGCGCTTGCGGTCGCGCGGCTCGGCGAGTTTCGGTTCGGGATCGGGCCGCATCTGGATCGCTTCGCGGCCGAACAGGATGGCCTCGCCCTTCTCGGTGAGTGAGAGACCGCCGAAACCGTCGTCGTTCTCCGTGACGGCGCCGGCGGCGAAGAGCTGGCGCAGCATCGCCCGCCATGCCGGCAATGGCTTGTCGGCGCCGACGCCGAAGGTCTTCAGGGCAGCGTGGCCGTTGCGGCGGATCTGGTCGGATTCCTTGCCGTGGACCACGTCGCAGACATAGGCGGCGCCGAACCTCTGGCCCGTGCGGACGATGGCCGAGAGCAGCTTCTGCGCCGGCACGGTGGCATCGATGAGGGAGATGCCGCTCCGGCAGAGATCGCAGCGGCCGCACGGCTCGCTGGCCTCGTCGAAGTAACCGAGCAGCGACTGGCGCCGGCAGGTGGCCCCCTCGCACAGGGCGATCATCGCCTCGAGCTTGCGCCGCTCGACCCGGCGGCGCTCGTCGGGCACGTCCTTCTCGTCGATCTGGCGCCGGCGCAGGGACATGTCGTCGAGGCCGTAGATGGTGAGCGTGTCGGCCGGCAGTCCGTCGCGACCGGCGCGGCCGATCTCCTGGTAATAGCCCTCGACGTTGGAGGGCATGTCGGCATGGCAGACGAAGCGCACGTCGGGTTTGTTGATGCCCATGCCGAACGCCACCGTGGCGGTCATCACCACCCCGTCCTCCTGCAGGAACGTGTCCTGGTTCTTCATCCGCGTGCCCTGGTCGAGGCCGGCATGGTAGGGCAGGGCATTGAAACCGTCCTTGGCGAGGACGTCCGCGAGCTGCTCGGTGCGCTTCCTCGACGAGCAGTAGATGATCCCGCTCTCCGAGCGCCGATGCTTGAGGAAGCGCTCGATCTGACGCGTCGGATTGTCCTTCGGCGCGAAGGTCAGGCGGATGTTCGGCCGGTCGAAGGAATGGACGAAGGCCTTGAGGTCGCGGCCGGCCGGGAACAGCCGTTCGGTGATGTCGGCCCGCGTCGCCTTGTCGGCGGTGGCGGTGAGCGCGAGGGTCTGGACGTTGCCGAGCGCTTCGCGGGCGCGGGCGAGATCGCGGTATTCGGGCCGGAAGTCGTGGCCCCATTGCGAGACGCAATGGGCCTCGTCCACGGCGAGCCGCCGCACGCCGGCCCCGCGCAGGGCCTCGATCAACCCCTCCATCATCAGTCGCTCGGGCGAGACGAAGAGCAGGCGCAGGTCGCCCGAGCGGATCTTGCGCCAGGTCTCGCGGGAGGCCGCCTCGGCCACCGACGAGTTAAGCGTCGCCGCCTCGACGCCGAAGCCGATCATCTGCTGGACCTGATCGTGCATCAGCGCGATCAGCGGCGAGACCACCACGGTGAGCGAGGATTCGACCAGGGCGGGAAGCTGGTAGGTCATCGACTTGCCCGACCCCGTCGGCATCACCGCGAACACGTCGGTCCCGTCGAGAACGGCACCGATCACCTCGTCCTGGCCGGGCCGGAAATCGTCGTAGCCGAAGGTCTTCTTCAGGGCGCGTCGAGCTTCGTCGAGGCGGTCGGTCATGAAGGGCCCGTCATCGCGGTGAGGAGAGGGCGGCAGGCGGATGCCGCGCCCGGCATCGTCGACGCGGCGGCCCCGTCGTTACGGCCGCCGGTTGCCAGGACGGTGGCTTTGACGGCCCCGAGCCGCGAGGTCAATCGCCCGGCGGCCTCCCCGGCCTCGATGGCGGGCGGTTCAGCGGGCGGCGATCGCGACGGCGGCGCCGGCCATGACCGCACCGGCTCCACGGTTGAGCAGCTGCCGAGCCCTGGCGGAACTCATCACGTGCCGAGCCCTTGCGGCCGCGAAGACGTAGCCGGAGAGAATGGAGCCGAGGACCAGAACGATGGTGACGCTGAGCTCGGCCAGTCCAAGGGCATCGACCTCCGCGAGGTCGATCACCGTGGGCAGCAGGGCGAGGAAGAACAGGATCACCTTCGGGTTGCCGAGGGTGATGGCGAGGCCGGCCGTGAACAGGCGCAGGGCTCCCTTGTCGCCCAGGGGAGGCGCTTCGACCGCGCCGGCGCGGGAGGTCCAGGCTCGGTAGGCCAGGAAGGCGAGATAGAGCGCGCTGGCATATTTCAGGGCGACGAGGAGCGGCCCCAGGGTCTGCGCGATCAGCGCGAAGCCGCCCACCGCCACGGCGAACCACATCAGGTCGCCGACGATGTAGCCCGCGACGAAGGCACCGATGCCGCGCGTGCCGCTGGCGAGAACGCGCGCCACCAGGGCGGCGATGCCGGGTCCGGGCGAGGCCACGGCGACCGCATAGACGGCGACGAAGATGACGAGATGCGAAAGGGAGATCACACTTGCTCCTGGCGGCGGCTGCGCGCGAGGACGGACCGGGAGGTCGCCTCTTAAGCCACCCGAAAGGAGATGTCTGCTTAGTGTGGGAAAGCGTCAGCGGGTCCTTGCCGCAGGACGACAGACGACCGGCGAGCTGTCCAATGATGGTCCTTCCCTTCCTCGGTTTCGCGGGTGCCACGGGAGCGGCCATCGCCGGAAGGCGCGGTCTCGCGCTGATCGCCTGGGGATTGTCCCTGGCCGTGCTGCTGGCCTTGTTCCGCGAGCACGCCTCGGACGCCCTGTATCTCGTCTTCTGAAGGTCACGGAATGGTCGTGCCGTCCCTCGCCCGCGCGCTGAATGCCGCCGGCCTTCTCGGCTGCAGCCTCATCCTGCTGGTCGCGTTCTGGTATCAGATCGTTCTCGGCGAGTTGCCCTGCCCGCTCTGCGTGCTCCAACGGGCCGCCTTCACCGCGGCGGGGCTGGGGCTCGTCCTCAACATCTGCGATCGGCCGAGACCGTCGCATTATGCCATCGTCATCCTCAGCGCGGTGATCGGCGGCGCGATCTCGGCGAGACAGACCGCGCTGCATATCGCGCCGGGCACCGGCACCTACGGAGAGGCGCTGTTCGGCCTTCACTTCTACGTCTGGGCGCTGATCGCCTTCGTCGGCATCATCGTCGGGATCGCCATCCTGTGCCTCTGGGACGCGCAATTCGCGCCGGAGCCGCCCGCGAGGCGGGCCGAACCGGTCTTCGTGCTGGGCCAAACGATGGTGACCGAGACGACGAGCCTTCCCGGCGCACGAGCCGGCGCGTTCGGCCTGGCGACGGTCTTCCTGTTTCTCGCCGTCGCCCTGGCCAATGCCGGCTCGACCTTCGCCGAATGCGGTCTCGGCCTGTGCCCGGACAATCCGGTCAGCTACGAAATGATCGATCGGCTGCTCGGGCGCTGACGACGCGCGGCGCTCAGGCGGAAACGATGTGTCCGTCGGCGACCGAGACCATATCGGCCCGGCCTTCGAGCTCCGTGAACAGGGCCGGATCGGCCCCCGTCATCCAGACCTGCCCCTGCAACGCGGCCAGGGCGTCGAACAGCCCCGCGCGTCGCCTCGGATCGAGATGGGCGGCGACCTCGTCGAGCAGGATGATCGGCGCGATGCCGCACATGGCCTGAACCAGGCGCGCATGGGCGAGGACGAGGCCGATCAGCAGCGCCTTCTGCTCGCCGGTGGACGCCGTGGCCGCGGGGACGTCCTTCGGGCCATGCCGGACGACCAGATCCGTCGCCTGCGGGCCGATGAGGGTGCGGCCGGCGGCGCGGTCGCGGTGGCGGCCCTGGCGCAGGGCGGCGCGGAAACGGTCTTCCGCCTCCAGGGCCGGCCAGACGGCGACGAGGTCGTCGAGATCGCCCTCCAGCCTCACCCCGGCCCAGGGGAAGGGTTGCGCGTCGTCGCGGCTCTCGGCGATGAGGCGGTCGAGCCGCTCGGCCGTCTCCCGCCGTGCCAGAGCCACCGCGACGCCGAGTTCGGCGACCTCGCGCTCGATCGCGTCGAGCCATTGCCCGTCGCTGGGGCGCTCCTCGAGCAGGCGGTTGCGCGAGCGTAGCGCCCGCTCCAGGGCGTTGACCCGTGCACCGTGCGTCGCATCGACGGCGAGGACGAGGCGGTCGAGGAAGCGGCGGCGGTCGCCGGCGGGGCCGCGAAACAGGCCGTCGAGATCGGGCGTCAGCCAGACCACCCGCAGGAATTCCGAGAAGGCCACCGGAGAGCCCACGGTCTCGCCGTCGATCCGGCACAGCCGCGTGCTCCGGCCATCGCCCACGGCCGGCTCGTAGCCCGTGCCGATGCGATGGTCGTCCTCGCCCTGGCGGAGAGCGAGGGAGACGGCGAAGCCGCCGGGGCCGGCGTTCCGCGCCATGCTCGACAGGTCCGCCCGCCGCAGACCGCGGCCGGGAGAGAACAGCGAGATGGATTCGAGCAGGTTGGTCTTGCCCGCCCCGTTCTCGCCGACGAGCGCGACGAAACGGCTCCCGACCGAGAGGTCGAGATCGGCATGGTTGCGAAAATCGCGGCAGATGACTCGGGTGAGACACAGACCGACCCCCGACGACACGTCGGTGCCTCCGGTGGACTGAACTGTGGTGTCCGATCGGTCTGGAATAATCGGCGAAACGACCTCGGTCACACCCGCATCGGCATCAGCACATACAGCGCCGAGGCGCCCTCGCGGTCCTGGATCAGGGTCGGCGAGCCGGGATCGGCGAGCTTGAACAGGGCGGTGTCGCCCTCGAGCTGGCCGGTGATGTCGAGAAGGTAGCGGGCGTTGAAGCCGATATCGAGGGCGGAGGCGTCGTAATCGACGTCGAGTTCTTCCGTGGCGCTGCCGGAATCCGGATTGTTGACGGAGAGGGCGAGGCGGCCCTCCTGCACGGCGAGCTTCACGGCGCGCCCGCGCTCGGACGAGATCGTGGAGACGCGGTCGACGGCGCGGGCGAACTCGTCGCGCTGTACGGTGAGGAACTTGTCGTTCCCCGTCGGGATCACCCGCTGGTAATCGGGGAAGGTCCCGTCGATGAGCTTGGAGATCAGGGTCACGCCGCTGGCGAAGCGGAAGCGGATCTTGGCGGACGACAGATCGATCTCGACGATCTCGCCACCGTCTTCCACCAGCTTCTGGATCTCGGCCACGGCCTTGCGCGGCACGATGATGCCCGGCATGCCCCGGCTGCCTTCGGGGGCGTCGATCTCGACCCTGGCGAGGCGATGGCCGTCGGTGGCGACAGCCCGCATCTTCAACGCCCCGTCGACGTCGATCGTGTGGAGGTAGATGCCGTTGAGGTAATAGCGCGTCTCCTCGGTGGAGATCGCGAACTGCGTCTTGTCGATGAGGCGCTTGAGGTCGCTCGCGGCGATGGCGAAGCGGGTGCCGAGTTCGCCGGCGGCGAGATCGGGAAAGTCTCCCTCGGGCAGGGCGCCGAGGGAGAAGCGCGAGCGGCCCGAACGGATCGTCATCTGGCCGGTCTCGCCGCTGGTCTCGAGCGAGACCTGCGCGCCGTCGGGGAGCTTGCGCACGATGTCGTAGATCACGTGCGCCGGCACCGTGGTGGCGCCCGGATCGACGATGTCGGCCGGCACGGATTCCGTCACCTCGATGTCGAGGTCGGTCGCCTTCAGCTCCAATCCGCCGGCCCCGCTGCGCAGGAGCACGTTGGAGAGGATCGGGATCGTGTTGCGACGCTCCACCACGCGATGCACGTGGCCGAGCGATCGAAGGAGAGCCGCGCGCTCGACAGTGACTTTCATCGCAACAACTCGTGGTCATTCGGAAAAACGTCGCCGACCCCGACATGAAAACGGGTCGAGCCGGCGGCTTGGCCGGTGAACTTGGCGAAGGGCCTGTCCGAACGCAAGTGCGAGGGACGCTCTATCCAGGGCAATGCGGGACGAGTATCGCCCGCATCGCCCCGTTCACGGCGATCAGTCCTGCAGCATCCGCTTCAGGAGCTCGACCTCGTCGTTCAGCACGTTGTCCTCGCCGATCAGCTTGTCGATCTTGCGGACCGCGTGGAGCACGGTGGTGTGGTCGCGGCCACCGAAGCGGCGGCCGATCTCGGGCAGCGAGCGCAGGGTCAGCACCTTCGAGAGGTACATGGCGATCTGACGCGGCTTGACCACGGCTGCGGTGCGCCGCTCGGACAGGATGTCGGAGCGCGAGACGTTGTAGCGCGAAGCCACCAGTTTCTGGATGTCCTCGATCTTGATGCGCTTCGGCTCGCGGTTCTTCACGAGGTCGCGGATCGCGGTCTCGGCCGTCTCCATGGTCACGGCGGTGCCGGTGAGCGTGGCATGGGCGAGGAGCCGGTTCACGGCGCCTTCGAGATCGCGGCCATTGGCGGTGATGGCGCGCGCGACGTAAGTGGCGACGGTGGGCGACACCTCGAAATTCGGATGCGCCACCCGCACCGCGGCAAGGCGAGCCGAGAGGATCGACATGCGCAACTGCTCGTCCAGCGTGCCGATCTCGACCACGAGGCCGCCGGCGAGACGCGAGCGCACCCGCTCTTCCAGGGCTTCGAGTTCGGTGGGCGGACGATCCGAGGCGACGATGACCTGACGGCCCGCATCGATCAGCGAGTTGATGGTGTGGCCGAACTCGGCCTGGATCGACTTGCCCTGGATGAACTGGACGTCGTCGAGGATGAGGAGATCGATGGCGCGCAGCTTCTCCTTGAAGGCGAGCGCGCTCTGGGTCTTCAGGGCATTGACGAAGCCGTACATGAAGCGATCGGCGGTCAGGTAGATCACCCGGCGACCGGCTTCGCGCGCGGCATGGCCGATGCCGTGGAGGAGGTGGGTCTTGCCCAGGCCGACGCCGGCATGGACGTAGAGCGGGTTGTAGAGCGCGCCCTGACCGTCATGGCGCGACACCCGTTCCGCCGCCGCATGGGCCAGGGCGTTGGAGCGGCCGACGACGAAGCTCGCGAAGGTGAGGCGATTGTCGAGGGGGGCGCCGTTGAGGTCGCCGGCGGCCTCGCCGCGTGCCTGCGCGGCCGAATTGGTCTCGGCCGGGAAGCTCATCTCACCGGTCGAGAGGTGGGAGGTGCCGGTGGCCTGGAGACGGGCGAGGGGGCTTGCCGGAGCGGAGGACTTGACCGCGCTCGGTGCGGTACGGTTGGGCGCACCGGCTCCGCGCACGCCGACTTCGATGAGAGACACGCTCTCCACTTCGCTGCGGAAGGTGGCGAGGACGCGGTCGAGATAATGCGACTCGATCCAGCTCTTCAGGAATCGGGTCGGCACGCTGAGGCGCGCGGTCCCGGAGACCACCTCCACCAGTTCGAGCCGCGCGAACCAGCTGGCGAAGACGTCTTCACCCAATTCCGCACGCAGGCGCCGCTTCACGCGGGCCCAGGCCGCGACCGTGTCCGCCCCACCTGTGCCACCCATGCCGGTCTCGGCGTTACCCGCCACGCTACCGTCGACATGCATCATTGCTCTCCTCGCGCCGAGAGCGGAAACCGCCGCACGGAGCGTACGCACACTTGACTGACATCACGCCCCGCAAAGAATTCGCGAGACCCACAACCATCCGGTGGAGTCAATCCCTCCACCGCAGGCTTTTGCCGATGAGAAGACCCTATCAACAATAAGCTACGGTTCTCCTAACAACGGGAGTTGTGGGGATAGATGCCGAAGACGGTGCGGGGATCTCTCGCGGACGTGTGGAGTCGAGCCACGCCCGACATCTTGCGAACGATTCGGGAAGGTTTGAATGAAGTGTGAATTTTCCCGCTTTTGGCGAGAGATCATTAATCTACACAGCCCTCCTAGACTCCGCAACACGGCAGATTCGCGGGTAGGGTTAACGCTTCGACTCGCATTCGAGTGAAAATGGACCGCGCCATCTCTCGGGATAGTCGCCGCGCGTCTCGGGACGTTCGGTCCGCCGACGGGGCGCCGATCGCGGCCGAGGCGCCTGCGCTTCGGCGACCGACCCTAAAACGAAAGAAGCCCGGCACTGAGGCCGGGCTTCTTTCGCGTCATCCGAGGAAGGGATGGATCAGGCGGCGAGGGCCTTGACCCGCGCAGCGAGGCGCGAAACCTTCCGGGAGGCGTTGTTCTTGTGAACGATGCCGTGCTGTGCCGCCCGCATGATCTCGGGCTCGGCTGCCCGCAGGGCGGTCAGCGCAACGGTCTGGTCGCCGCCGGCAATCGCCTCTTCGACCTTGCGGAGGAAGGTGCGCATACGGCTGCGGCGCGAGCGGTTCACAGCGGTCCGCTTCGCGATCTTGCGGGTCATTTTCTTGGCCGACACGGTGTTGGCCATGGGGCATCCTCATTCATGTGAGGCGATGCCGACGAGCCCGCAGGCTTGAAGTGTCGGTCGTCGCGCGAAGGTTGTTCGGGCAATGGCGAAGCCGACGGGCTGCGTGAGCGCGGCCTGTCGGCGAAGCGCGCTCTATAGACACGCACCGGCATTCCGTCAACGCGATCGCAGCGGATGTATCGTGCCGCCGAAGCAGCAAAGCCTTGCAGCATGTCGTCGTCGGCAGCTTTGGGATGACCTTGGTGATGCGGCGCCACATCATCGTTTGAAGTCGATGCCTGGGACGAGGACAGATTATCCGCCGGTCTTCATGATAAAGCCCGGTCTTCGTTGTAGGTCGAAGCCGTCGCTGCGCGTCGCGCGGAGATCCGGGTTTTGCGGCAGGCGGCAGCGAGGCGGCGTTTGACCCGGACCGGGCATCCGACGAAGTGTTCCGTGACGATTCGCAGCCGAAGACGGGTACATGACCTCAGAGATCACGCTCTTCCACTCGCCCAACACCCGTTCCTCCGGCGTCCGTTTCCTGCTGGAAGAACTCCAGGCGCCCCATCGCCTCCACGTCCTCAACATGAAGGCGGGCGAGCAACGCGAGGCCGCCTATCTAGCGGTCAACCCGCTGGGCAAGGTTCCCGCCATCCGGCACGGCGATGCGGTCATCACCGAGCAGCCGGCCATCTACCTCTATCTGGCGGACGAATTCGCCGAGAAGGGCCTGGCGCCTCCGATCGGCGATCCGCTGCGCGGTCCTTACCTGCGCTGGATGGTGACCTATGGCTCGTGTTTCGAGCCCGCGGTGATCGACCGTGCCCTCGAGCGCGAACCCGGCCCCATGGCGATGTCGCCCTATGGCAGTTTCGACGGCGTTCTCGACAGCCTCGTCGAGACCCTGTCGCGGGGACCGTATCTTCTCGGCGACCGGTTCAGCGCCGCCGACATCCTGTGGGGCACGGCGCTCGGCTGGATGACCGCGTTCAAGATCGTGCCGGAAGAGCCGGTGATCGTGGCCTATGTCGCCCGAATCAAGGGGAGGCCCGCATTCGGAAAGATCGATGCGGAAGAAGCCGCCCTCGCGGCCCGGCATGAGGCCCTGACGCGGGAGCCGGGCTGATTCAGCCGGCGCACTGACGTCGACCGACGATCCAGCGTCACATCTCTGTTCGAGCGAGGAGCGACCACATGCGGATGATTTTCGTCAATTTGCCCGTGAAGGATCTGGAGGCTTCCAAGAGCTTCTTCGATGCGCTGGGCTTCGCCTTCAATCCGGCCTTCACCGACGAGAATGCGGCCTGCATGGTCGTGTCGGAGAGCATCTTCGTCATGCTGCTCGTCGAGGCCCGCTTCCGCGACTTCATCAAGGGCGAGATCAGCGATGCGAGGAAGGCCACCGAAGTCCTGACCTGCCTCTCATGCGAGTCCCGCGATGAGGTCGACGAAACCCTGGCCAAGGCCCTCGCGGCCGGCGCCACGCCGTGGAAGCCGAACATGGATTACGGCTTCATGTACGGATGCTCGTTCCAGGACCTCGACGGCCATGTCTGGGAACTGATGTACATGGATCCGGCAGCGATCCCGCCGCATTCCTGATCTGTTCGGCGCGCGAACGGATTCTCGCCGGGTTCAGCCCGGCGGGATCGTCGTGTCGGTCGAGCGCGAGAACAGATTCGAGGGAAGCGAGGAGGGGGCGAAGGCCGCCACCAGATGCATGCCGATGACGGGCGCGAAGACCAGCGACATCATCACGAGAAGGATCAGCGCGACGCTGTTGTCCCGTGACGACGGGGCGGCGCGCGAGCGGGCACGGCGGAAAGCAAGGGTCTGGAAGGTCATGGGCTCACCTCGTTCGACCGGCCGTCAAAGGCCGATCGTGGGGAGCCCGATCAAACGATCAGGAGCTCGACACGCTGGCGGCCAGAATCGGCGCGGTCCATCGACTACTGTCGCTGGGCATTGGGTTCGAAAGTTCCTATGGAGCCGAAGCGCCGGGCAGGTGCACGGCGGAGACGGTTGCGCCGACATGATGCGGTGCAAAGGGTTCGTCAAGTCTTAACGTCGGATCGGCGGGATCGATCCGCCTCATGGTGCGAGGCGGGCGGCAAAACGCTCGATCAGGCGCCGTCCGACCTCGTCCTTGTCGAGGGTGGGCCATGTCTCCAGGCCGCCATTCCGGTCGAGCAGGTGGACCGTATTGGCGGTGCCGCCCATGACGCCGCCCTCGGCCGAGACGTCGTTGGCGACGAGGAGATCGCAGCCCTTGCGGGCGATCTTCTCGCGGGCATGGGCGATCACCGAATCGGTCTCGGCGGCAAAGCCCACGACGAGGGTCGGGCGTCCGTCCGTCCGCTTCGCGATGGTGGCGAGGATGTCCGGATTCTCGACCAGGGTGAGCGGCGGGACGGCCGCACCGTCCTTCTTGATCTTGGAATCGCGCGTCTCGACCGGGCGCCAGTCGCCCACCGCTGCGGCGAAGATGGCGATGTCGGCGGGGAGGGCGCCCTCGACGGCGGCCTGCATCTCCCGCGCCGTCTCCACCCGCACGACGGTGACGCCCTCCGGGTCGGGAATCGCCACCGGACCGGAGATCAGCGTGACCGCCGCCCCCGCCTCGGCCGCGGCGGCGGCGATGGCATGGCCCTGTCGGCCGGACGAGCGGTTGGCGAGATAGCGCACCGGATCGATCGGCTCATGCGTCGGCCCGGAGGTGACGAGGACGCGCCGTCCGGCGAGCGGCTTTCGCGATGAGCGCCCGGCGAGGAAGCCGAAACCTCCGCCAGCGGACGCCTCTCCGGCATTGGCCGTTCCGAGCAGGGTTTCGACCGCATCGGCGATCTCGAGCGGTTCGGCGAGCCGGCCCGGCCCGAACTCGGCCTCGGCCATGGCGCCCTCGTTGGGGCCGACCACGTGGACCCCGTCCGCTCTCAACGTCGCGAGGTTCCGCCGCGTCGCCGGATGCTGCCACATCCGCACATTCATGGCCGGGGCGATGAGGATCGGCAGGGTCGTCGCCAGCAGAACCGTCGAGGCGAGATCGGAAGCATCGCCGCTCGCCATCCGCGCCATCAGGTTGGCGGTGGCCGGGGCGACCACGATGGCGTCGGCGTCGCGCGCGAGCTTGATATGGCCGATATCGGCCTCTTCCGCCCGGTCGAACAGGTCGGTATGGGCCCGCTCCCCCGCGAGCGCTGCGGCGGCGAGCGGCGTCACGAATTCCTGCGCTCCTGCCGTGAGCAGAGGCCGCACCCGCGCCCCGCGCTCGCGCAGGCGCCGGATCAGGTCGAGCGACTTGTAGGCGGCGATGCCGCCGCCGATGATCAGCAGGATGCGTCGGTTCTGAAGGGGCAGGGTCATGACGGATGGCTACTCCCGCTCAGTGTCGTCGTCCATCGACGCGAGGCCCGACCCACGCCCTCCAACACGGATTCGCGCTAGCGGAACGCCATCGCCAGCGCTCCCACCGCGATGGCCCAGAGCGCCGCCGTCGACCACAAGGCGCGGCGGCGCTCCTTGCGGGCGATGCTCTCCAGGGCCTTACGGTCGCCGGTTCCGGTCTCGTCGAGGCGCACCAGGATCCGGCGCAGGCGCTGGGCGATGTCCGGCAGGTCGGTGACCACGTCCGTCAGCGTCAGGGCCGCGCGGCCGGCGCCTTCGAGCCGCCCGATCGGTCCGAGATTGCGGGCGATCCACGAGCGGACCACCGGCTCCGCCCCGGTCCACATGTCGAGCTGCGGGTCGAGGGAGCGGGCGACTCCTTCCACCACCACCATGGTCTTCTGCAGCATCACGAGTTCGGTCCGCGTGCTCATGTCGAAAAGGGCGGTGATGTCGAACAGCAGGGTCAGCACCTTGGCCATCGAGATCTCGTCGGCCTTGCGCTGATGGATCGGCTCGCCGATGGCGCGGATGGCTTGCGCGAAATCCTCCACCGAATGGTGCGCCGGCACGTAGCCCGCCTCGAAATGCACCTGCGCCACCCGCTTGTAGTCGCGCAGGATGAAGCCGAGCAGGATCTCCGCGAGGAAGCGGCGCTCCATGATGCCGAGCCGGCCCATGATGCCGAAATCCACCGCCACGAGCGTGCCGCTCGCATCCACGAACAGGTTTCCGGGATGCATGTCGGCATGGAAGAAGCCGTCGCGAATCGCCTGCCGCAGGAACGACTGGATCACGGCGAGGCCGAGCGCCTTGGCGTCGTGCCCGGAGGCGACGATGGCGGCCCGGTCGTTGAGCCGTATGCCCTCGATCCACTCGCTCGACAGCACGTCGCGGGCGGTCAGCTCCCATTCGGGCCTGGGCACGCGGAAATCGGCATCGTCCTTGGTGTTCTCGGCGAGTTCGGACATGGCCGCGGCTTCGAGCCGGAAATCCATCTCCATCATCACCGAGCGGGCGAGGATTTCGACGACGTCGCGGGGGCGCAGGCGCTCGGCCTTCGGCGACAGGGTGTGGACCACGCGGGCCATGAACCGCATGACCTGAAGATCGCGCTGGAAGCGCTCGCGCACGCCCGGCCGCATGATCTTGACCGCCAGCACCCGCTCGGTGCCATTCGCATCGAGGATATGGGCCTTGTGGACCTGCGCGATGGAGGCGGCGGCGACCGGCTCGCTGAAGGACAGGAACAGCTCGCGCACCGGCCGTCCGAACGCGGCCTCCACCACGCGGACCGCCTGATCCTGCGGGAAGGGCGGCACCCGGTCCTGCAGCTTCTCGAGATCGAGGGCCGCGTTCATGCCGACGATGTCGGGCCGCGTCGCCAGGAACTGGCCGAACTTGACGTAGGACGGTCCGAGCCGGGTGAGCGCGCGCTGGAGCGGCCCCGCGCCGTCCCCGAGGCCCGGACGCTCCAGCAGGCGCCCGACCTTCAGGGCGAAACGCAGGTGCGGCGGCAATTCGGTGGGATCGATGAAGGACAGGCCGCCTTCGCGCGCGAGTACGAACCCGACACCCGCCCCGCGGATGAGGTAGACGATGGCGCCTAGCATCGCGCGCTTTCGACCCGAGCGTTCACGACGGGACGCGGCGTCGCTCGACCCGCGCCCCTCGTCCCGAGACGGCTCGGCACGATGGTGAGGCGACCGTTGGACGGATCCGGCCTCACGAGATCTTCCAGCCGGAATGGATCGCGACGATGCCGCCGGACAGGGGCCGATGGCTGACGTGCCTGAAGCCGGCTTCCTCGATCATGCCGGCGAAGCGCCCCGGCGTCGGGAACTTGCGGATGGATTCCACGAGGTAGCGATAGGAATCCGCGTCGCCGGCCACGCTGGCGCCGAGGCGCGGAATGACGTGGAACGAATAGGCGTCGTAGATCCGGTCGAGGACCGGCAGATCGACTTTCGAGAATTCGAGGCAGAGGAAGCGCCCGCCCGGCTTCAGCACGCGGCGCGCCTCCGCGAGGGCGAGGTCGATCCTCGGGACGTTCCGGATGCCGAAGGCGATGGTGTAGGCGTCGAACGTCTCGGGCGGCAGCGGCAGCGCCTCGGCATTCGCCGTCACGAACTCGATCCGCCCGTCATAGCGGTGCCCGGCCCGCTCGGCGCCGACGCGCAGCATCGCCTCGTTGATGTCGAGGACGGTGACGTTGGTCTCGGGTCCGCCGGCCTCCAGCGAGCGGAAGGCGATGTCGGCGGTGCCGCCGGCCACGTCGAGATGGTGGAACGGCCGGTTGCGCGGCGGCCGCAGCATCGAGATGAGATGCGACTTCCAGGCGCGGTGGAGCCCGCCCGACATCAGGTCGTTCATCAGGTCGTAGCGCTTGGCCACGGAGCGGAAGACGTCGTCGACGCGGGCCTGCTTCTCGCCGAGCGCCACCTGCTCGAACCCGAAATGCGTGCTCGTCTCGTTTCCTGATCGCTCGGCCGAACTCATGTCACCATCCTCTTGCGGGAGCGTCATAGCGAAAGCCGGCCGGGATCGCCATGTGCCGGGTTCGACAGGCGTGTAACGATCGACAGCGGATGCCGATCGCCGCCGCGGACCGTCGCCCCCCTTATCCCAGCCTCGCGACCCATTCATGCCCGAACTGCCCGAAGTCGAAACCGTCCGCCGCGGGCTCGCGCCCGCCATGGTCGGCGCGAGATTTTCCCGCGTCACCCTGCGCCGGCCGAATCTGCGGTTTGCCTTCCCCGAGGGTTTCGCCGGGCGGCTCGAAGGCGCCACGGTCGTCGATCTGGCGCGGCGGGCGAAATATCTCACCGCCAGCCTCGATACCGGCGAGACGCTGATCCTGCATCTCGGCATGAGCGGGCGTTTCGACGTGGCGCTGCCCGACGGACGCAACGTCTCGCCGGGTGATTTCTATCTCGAAGGGGCGCTCGGCAACGCCAAGCACGACCATGTGGTGATGGCGATGTCGAACGGCGCGACCGTGACCTACAACGACGCGCGCCGCTTCGGCTTCATGGACATCGTCCCCACGCAAGGCCTCGCCGGCTGCCGGCATTTCGCCGCGATGGGGATCGAGCCGCTCAGCGACGCCATGACGCCGGAGACCCTGGCGCTGCTGTTCCGGCACAAGATCACGCCGCTGAAAGCCGCGCTCCTCGACCAGCGGCTCATCGCCGGGCTCGGCAACATCTATGTCTGCGAGGCGCTTCACCGCGCCGGGCTGCATCCCGAACTGCCGGCGGGAATCCTAGCCAAGGACGACGGCAGGCCGACGCCGAAGGCCCGGCTGCTGGCACGCATGATCCGCGACGTCCTGAACGAGGCCGTCGCCGCCGGCGGTTCCACTTTACGCGACTACGCCCATACCGATGGCGGGTCGGGCTCGTTCCAGCACGCGTTCCGGGTCTACGACCGCACCGGCGAGCCCTGCACCAAGGCAGGCTGCGGCGGCACGATCGCGCGGATCGTGCAATCCGGCCGCTCGACCTTCTACTGCGCGACATGTCAGCCTGCGAGGCCCGGCGCTCTCCTATCCCGCCGGGCCTGAAAACCGCCTACCAGCCGCGACGCTCCTCCGGCTCGGGCTTGCGGCCGTGCGGCGTCAGCCCGTCGATCACGCCCGGGAGTGCCTGGGCGAGTTGCGACAGCAGATCGTCGCGCGACAGGCCGGTGCGGCTCTGCAGCGTTTTCACCGTGTCCGACCCGAGGGCATCGGCGAGCCGGTTCGGCTCCACCGGCTGGTTCTGGCCATGCCCGATCCAGGAGCCGATCGCGTCGCCGAGGCCGCCGCGCTGGAACCGGTCGATCAGCCCATCGAGCCCGCCGAGATCGTCGCCCTGCTCGTGGTCGAGACGGCTGTAAGACCCGGCGCCGGACGGATGGCCCTCGTCGCGCGCGCCCTGGCCGCCGCCGGGTCCGTCGAGCATCCCCGACAGATCGCTGAAATCGCCATCCGGCGACGAACCCCGCGACCGCTCGTCGGAATCGTCGCGCGGGCCGCGCCCCTGGTTGAAGCCGCCCCGATCCTCGTCCTCGCCGTAAGGGTCCGGCGGTCCACGCCGTCCGTGGTCCGCGCTGTCCTGATCCCTGTCGGACGGGGCACCTCGGCCGCCACCGCCGAGGATGTCGCCGAGGCCGCCGGCGCCCTTCTGAAGCAGCAGCATCAGCAAGGCCTGGACGATGGGCGAGAGCGAGCCGCCCAATCCTCCACCCATGCCTCCACCCATGCCTCCACCCATGCCTCCACCCATGCCTCCACCCATGCCTCCGCCGCCTCCGGCACCACCGCCGCCCTGCGGATGGTCGTTACCCCGGCCGCCGCCGAGGACATTGCCGAGCACTCCGCCGATGACCTGATCGAGCAATCCCATGATCGTCCCTCCCTGAACGGCGTGCCGGCTGGCGCGCGTGTATTATTCCCTACGCCCACCCGTCCCGGCGCGGTCGCGCTGCGGCAGGTGGTCGAGCGGATTGGTGCGGCTGGTCTTGCCGCCGACATCGTCTTCGGTGACCGCAGTCGTGGGGCGTATCGCGCTCGGGGGCTTCACCTCCCCGATCGGCCGCGAGCCCGCGGCCTCGCCGGAGCGGGTCTCCGACGGAACTTCCGCGGCGGTCGGCTGGTCGCGGCGGTCTGAAATCGCCTGGGCGGGCGCGGTCTGCGCCGCGACGATACCGAAGGCGAGGAGCAGTCCGGTTCGGATCACGGTTTCCTTGCGCATGAGGAGCTCCGTCGGTTCGAGATGCCGAGGCGACCGATCGCGGTCGCCGTCATGTGCCTCACCAAGCCCGGGGCCGCGAGGGGGTTCCGGCGCGAAGCCTGGTTTCAGCCACGCTTGCGCCCGCCGCCGCCCTTGTATTTCGGCTTCTGTCCGCCGAGCCCCTGCGTCGAGCGGGCCTTGGGACGTTCCGCCCAGAGCGGCGCCTCGCCGCCCATCGGCAATTCGCGGTCTGTGCCCGGACCCATATTGTCGAGGCTCGGCTTCGAGATGCGGCTCCGCTTGGCGCCGTACTTCCCCGCATCGCGCTCGACATCGCCCTGCCGTGCCATCGGGTCGTCCGAGAGGAGGAGCTCCGTCGCCTGGAGGCGCTTGAGCTCGTCGCGGAGGCGCGCCGCTTCCTCGAAGTCGAGATCGGCGGCGGCCGTGCGCATGCGCTTCTCGAGGTCGGCCATGACGGCCTTGAAGTTGTGGCCGATGGTGGCGACGTCCTTGGCGAGACCGGTATCGACCTGGACGTGGTCGCCCTCGAAGACGCTGCTCAGGATGTCGGAGATGCCGCGCTTGACGCTCTGCGGGGTGATCCCGTGCTCCTCGTTATAGGCGAGCTGCTTCAGGCGACGGCGCTCGGTCTCCGCCATGGCCCGTTCCATCGAGCCGGTGATGTTGTCGGCGTAGAGGATGCAGCGCGCATCCGCGTTGCGGGCGGCGCGGCCGATGGTCTGGATCAGCGAAGTCTCCGAGCGCAGGAAGCCTTCCTTGTCGGCATCGAGAATGGCGACGAGGGCGCATTCCGGGATGTCGAGGCCCTCACGCAGCAGGTTGATGCCGATCAACACGTCGAAAGCGCCGAGCCTCAGGTCGCGGATGATCTCGATGCGCTCCAGCGTGTCGATATCTGAGTGCATGTAGCGGACGCGGACATTGTTCTCGTGCAGGTACTCGGTGAGATCCTCGGCCATGCGCTTGGTCAGCGTCGTCACCAAGGTGCGGTAACCGGCCTGGGCGACCTCGCGCACCTCACCCAGAAGATCGTCCACCTGCGAGCGGGCGGGGCGGATTTCGATCACCGGATCGACGAGGCCGGTGGGGCGGATGACCTGCTCGGCGAAGACGCCGCCGGTCTGCTCCATCTCCCACTTCGCCGGGGTCGCCGAGACATGGACCGATTGCGGCCGCATCGCATCCCATTCCTCGAACCTCAGCGGGCGGTTGTCGAGGCAGGAGGGCAGGCGGAAGCCGTACTCGGCCAGTGTCGCCTTGCGGCGGAAATCGCCCTTGTACATGCCGCCGATCTGCGGAACCGTGACGTGGCTTTCGTCGGTGAAGACGAGGGCGTTGTCGGGCAGGTATTCGAACAGGGTCGGCGGCGGCTCGCCGGGCTTGCGCCCGGTCAAGTAGCGCGAATAGTTCTCGATGCCGTTGCAGGCGCCGGTGGCCTCGATCATCTCGATGTCGAAGGTGCAGCGCTGTTCGATGCGCTGGGCCTCGATGAGCCGGCCCATCTTCGTCAGCTCGTCCACGCGCAACTTCAGCTCGGTCTTGATGCCCTTCACCGCCTGCTGGAGGGTAGGGCGCGGCGTGACGTAGTGCGAGTTGGCGTAGACCTTCACGAATTTGAGGTCGTTGATCTTCTTGCCGGTGAGCGGGTCGAATTCGGTGATCGTCTCGATTTCGTCGCCGAACAGGCCGATGCGCCAGCCGCGATCTTCCAAGTGGGCCGGCCAGAGCTCGATCACATCGCCGCGCACCCGGAACGTGCCGCGCGCGAAATCGGACTGGATGCGCTTGTACTGGAGAGCCACGAGATCGGCGACGAGCTGGTGCTGCTCGATGCGCTCGTTCAGCGACACCGTGAATGACATCGCCGTATAGGTCTCGACCGAGCCGATACCGTAGATGCACGAGACCGAGGCGACGATGATGACGTCGTCGCGCTCCAGCAGCGCGCGGGTCGCCGAGTGGCGCATCCGGTCGATCTGTTCGTTGATCGAGGATTCCTTCTCGATGAAGGTGTCCGAGCGCGGCACGTAGGCCTCGGGCTGGTAGTAATCGTAGTAGGAGACGAAATACTCCACCGCGTTGTCGGGGAAGAAGCTCTTGAATTCACCGTAGAGCTGCGCCGCCAGGGTCTTGTTCGGCGCCAGGATCAGGGCTGGGCGCTGCGTTGCCTCGATGATCTTGGCCATGGTGAAGGTCTTGCCGGAGCCGGTGACGCCGAGCAGCACCTGATCGCGCTCGGCCTTGTTCACGCCGTCCACGAGTTCGGCGATGGCGCGAGGCTGATCGCCCGCCGGCTCGAACTCGGATTTCAGGGTGAAGGCGAGGCCGCCCTCGGATTTCTTCGGTCGCTCGGGCCGGTGCGGCGACCAGGTCTTGCCGTCCCTGAACAGCGGGTTGCCCTCGGTGAGGAGCCGCGAGAGCGCGTCCACCGTGGCGGAGACGCCGTCGGTGGCGAGGGACGTGTCCTCCTCCTCCGCCACGGCTTCGGGCGCCGGACCGTCCTCCGGTGGCGTCAGCCCCAGCGCCTGGGCGAGGCGCGGATCGACATCGGCCGCGTCACCGAGGGTGAAGCCCGCCTGGGGCGCCTCTGCGAAACCGGCGGGAGACGACGCCGCCTTCTTCGGTCGACCCGCCTTTTTCGGCGGGGCCGGTGGCGCGGAATTCTCGACGACGGGCAGCCGGTTGCGGTTGAGCGCCGGGCTCAACAGGGCGGCCAGATGCTCGTCGAGCGGTTTCAGCTCGGGCTTCGACGCCTTCGCCGAGGAGACGCGGGGTTTGTTCGCAGGAGGCATGGGTGGAATATGGCCCCGCGGAACGAAAGGGGAAAGGGCGGCCCCCATCTTCCTGCAGCACCCGTCGTCTCGACGATCAGGAGGACCACCCATCATGACGATTCCGGCCAACCCGATCCACCCGCAGGCGCGGATCGGCCATGTCCATCTCAAGGTCGCCGATCTCGAACGGGCGCTGGCCTTCTATTGCGGCGTGCTCGGCTTCTCGTTGAAGGCGCGCTACGGAACCCAGGCCGCCTTCATCGCGGCCGGCGATTACCACCACCATATCGGGCTCAACACCTGGGAGAGCGAGGGCGGCCAGCCCCCGGCGCCCGGCACGACCGGCCTGTTTCACCTCGCCATCCTCTACCCGACGCGGGCGGCTCTCGCCGATGCCCTGCGGCGGCTGGACGAGGCCGGCATCGCTCTCGACGGCGCCAGCGACCACGGCGTCAGCGAGGCCCTGTATCTGCGCGACCCGGACATGAACGGCGTCGAGCTTTATCGGGACAGGCCGGAAGCGGAATGGCCGCGCGATGCGGAGGGCGGCATCGCCATGTTCACCCGACGCCTCGACCTCACCGACCTTCGTTCGGCCGTGGGCTGAATTTCGAGCGGCGGCAAACCGTTAGGTGGCAACCATCCGGTATGTTACCTGCTTGTAGAGACGGTGCCACCCTCGCTGAGGGTGGCTGAGGCGGACATCACGGCACCAGACCGTTGCCGCCTCGACGCCCCTCGCTCGAGCAAGGCCGACGGCCGCGGGAGCAGGTCGGCGGCGGGTGGAGACGAGCCACGATTCCATCCGTCCCATGTGCTGTCCCATTTGCCCGATGCGAGCGACTTCATGAAAATCCGGACCGGCTACACGATCGGCTACGACACGTTCGGACCCACGCCGATCACGCTGATGCTCAACGTCCATCCCTCCCGCGCCGGCGACCTGCTGACGCCGGAAACGATGACGATCGAGCCGCCGCTGGAGGCCCACAGCTACCTCGACCCGTTCGGTAACGTCTGCACCCGCATCCTCGCACCCGGCGGGCGGGTCACGGTCTCGGCCGATTTCACCATCGAGGATTCCGGTGAGCCGGACGAGTTGGTGCCCAATGCCAAGCAGCATCCCGTGCAAGACCTGCCAGACGACGTCATGCCGTTCCTGCTCGGCAGCCGTTATTGCGAGACGGACAAGCTCTCGAACATCGCCTGGGGCCTGTTCGGCACCACGCCCGAAGGCTGGGCCCGGGTGCAGGCGATCCACGACTTCGTCCACCAGCACATCAAGTTCGATTACCAGCAGGCCGACGCCACGCGCACCGCCTTCGAAGCCTACACGCAGCGGATCGGCGTCTGCCGCGACTACACCCATCTCGCCGTGGCCTTCTGCCGCTGCATGAACATCCCGGCGCGCTACTGCACCGGCTATCTCGGCGATATCGGTGTGCCGGTGGTGCCTCCGGGCGACTTCTCGGCCTGGCTCGAAGTCTATCTCGACGGACGCTGGTTCACCTTCGACGCGCGCAACAACAAGCGCCGCATCGGCCGCATCCTGATCGCACGCGGGCGCGACGCCACCGACGTCGCCATCTCGACGAGCTTCAGCACGGCGTTGCTCGCGAGTTTCGACGTGCATACCGACGAGGTCAGCGAGACCGGCGTGCTCACGCCCGTCGCCTGAGGCCTCCCTCGGCCGGATCGACATCCGGTCTCCCGCGTTCCGGTAGAACCATGTCCCTCTCGTCCGACCCGTCGACCGAGAGGGACTCGCCGATCATCGGAGACCGAATGTCTGACAGTCTGAAGGGCACCGCATTGATTGCCGGTGCGAGCGGTATCGTCGGCAACAACCTGGCGCGTCACCTCGTGAGCGAGGGATGGAGCGTCTACGGTCTGGCGCGCCGCCCCGTCGCGATCGCGGGCGTCACGCCGGTCAGCGCGGACCTGACGGACCCGGACGCCCTGCATGCCGCATTATCCGAACTGGCTCCGACCCACGTCTTCATTACCACCTGGATGCGGCAGGCGACCGAGGCGGAGAATTGCCGGGTCAACGGCGCGATGGTGCGCAACCTTCTCGAAGCCCTGAACTCCGCGCCCCTACGGCACGCCGCCCTGGTGACCGGTCTCAAGCATTATCTCGGCCCGTTCGAAGCCTACGGAAAAGGCACGCTGCCTCAGACGCCGTTCCGCGAGGATCAGGAGCGGCTGCCGGTGGAGAATTTCTATTACGTGCAGGAGGACGAGCTCTACGCCGCCGCCAAGCGGCAGGGCTTCGGCTGGAGTGTGCACCGTCCCCATACGATCGTCGGCTACGCGCTGGGCAACGCGATGAATATGGGCGTGACCCTCGCCGTCTACGCCTCGCTCTGCCGCGAGACCGGGCGGCCGTTCCTCTTCCCCGGTTCGCCGCAGCAATGGAACGGCCTCACCGACGTCACCGATGCGCGGCTCCTCGCCCGTCACCTGTCTTGGGCCTCGACCGATCCGGCCGCGGCCAACACAGCCTTCAACGTCGTCAACGGCGACGTCTTCCGCTGGTCGTGGATGTGGGGCCGGATCGCGCAGTGGTTCGGCCTGGAGCCGGCACCTTATCCGGGACGGGCGACGCCCCTCGAAGGTCAGATGGCGCAGGACGGCCCGCTATGGACCGATTTGGCCGAAAGGCATGGGCTAGTCGAGCCGGATCTCGACCGTCTCATCTCGGCATGGCACACCGATGCGGATCTCGGGCGGCCGATTGAGGTCGTCACCGACATGGCCCGCAGCCGCAGGCTCGGCTTCCTCGACCAGCAGCCGAGCGACGACAGCTTTCTCGACCTGTTCGGCCGCCTGCGCGCCGAACGGGTGATCCCGTGACACGGATGGCGACGATGCAACCTGAAACGCCGGCTTCGCCCGATCCGGAGCGTCCCGAACTCGACGCCGAAACCCTGGCCTTCGCCGGGCGCGTCTTCCAATACGCCCGGATGGGCCATGCCGACGAACTCGCCGACCTGTTCGCGCAGGGGCTTCCGGCGAACTTGATCAACGATAAGGGCGACAGCCTGCTGATGCTCGCCGCCTATAACGGGCAGGCCGAGACTGCGCGCGTCATTCTCGATCACGGCGGCGATCCGGAACTCTCCAACGACCGGGGCCAGACCCCGCTCGCCGGCGCGGCCTTCAAGGGCGATATGACCATCGTCCACTTGCTCCTGGAGAAGGGAGCGGATGTCGACGGCGTCGGCACCGGAACGCGGACGCCGCTGATGACGTCCGCCATGTTCAACCGGACCGAGATGGTCGAACTCTTCCTCGCGAAGGGGGCCGACCCGGACAAGCGCGACGGCAACGGCCAGAATGCCGCCGACCTCGCGCGATCGATGGGGGCGGCCGACACTCCGGCGCAGCTCGATGCGGCGACACGGCTCGCCTGACTTCGCCGCGATCGAGCGAAGCAGGACGATTCAGGAGGGGCGAACCGGAATGGTATCTCGGCTGACGATCCGTCGCGCCTCGGCGCTGGCACTGCTCGTCGTCACGTCGGGTGCCTGCGCCGACGAATGGCCGATGTTCGGCCGCGACCATACCAACCGCCATTTCTCGCCGCTGACCACGATCGACCGGGGCAACGTCTCGAAGCTCAGACCGGCCTGGATCTTCCAGACCGGGATCACCGGCTACTTTCAGGCGGAGCCGGTGGTGGTCGATGGCGTAATGTATCTCTCGACCACCCAGAACCATGTGGCCGCGCTGGAAGCGAAGTCGGGCCGAGTGCTGTGGACCTATACCCACAAGGCGCGGACGGAGAAGATCTTCGGGCCGCCCTCCAATCGCGGTGTCGCGGTCTCGGGCGGCAGGGTCTTCGAGGCGACGATGGACGGGCGGGTGATCGCCCTCGATGCCAAGACCGGCAAGGTCGTGTGGGACCATGAGGCCGTCCGCCCGGAGGAGGGCGAGTCGGAGACGGCCTCGGATCTCGCCGGCAAGCTCGGCGCGGGTGCGGTCCAGGGATCGAGCCGGCTCGGCTTCAAGATGCCGCCGCTCGTGGCCGAAGGGCTCGTCATCGTCGGCGTCGCCGGTGCCGGCTACGGCCTGCATGTGGAGGACGAGAAGGGCGGACTCGACGGCGGCGCCGTGGTCGGGATCGAGGGCGGCTACGGACGGCGTGGCTGGCTCGCCGCCTACGATTCGGCCACCGGTGAAGAGCGCTGGCGCTGGTACGTCACCAAGGAAGACGGCTGGGAAGGCGGCTTCGTCGAGAAGACCGCCGATGGGATTCCGCTCAATCGCGACATCGCGGCGGAGAAGGCAGCCGCCCCGGAACACAAGGAGGCCTGGAAGGTCGGCGGCGGCTCGCTCTGGATGACGCCGGCCTACGATGCCGATCTCGGCTTGATCTATGTCGGCACCGGCAACCCCGCGCCACAGAATTTCGGCCTCTCGCGGCCGGGCGACAACCTCTACACGATGAGCCTCGTTGCCCTCGACGTGAAGACCGGCCGGCTGCGCTGGTATCACCAGCAGGTGCCGCACGACGAATGGGGCTACGACGTCGCGAGCCCGCCTTTCCTCCTCGACTATGCGACCCCGCAAGGCCCGGTGAAGGCCGTCGCCGAGGCGAGCAAGACCGGCTGGATCTACGTCCACGACCGTTCGACCGGCGTGCTCATCGGGAAATCCGCACCCCTGATCGCCCAAAAGAACCTCTACGCGCCGCCCACCGAGACGGGCACCGTGGTCAGCCCCGGCCCCCTCGGCGCCATCTCATGGCATCCGGTCGCGTTCGATCCGAGTATGAGCCTCGCCTTCGCCCAGGTCCGCCACGGCGCCACGACCTATACGGTGAGGTCGGTGCCGGGCGCCGCGGGCAAGCCGCCGATCCGCTTCACCGAGACCGGCGAGGCGAAGGGCGAACCGTCCTTCAGCACGCTCACCGCCATCGACCTCGCCCGATCCGGCGCGATCAAGTGGTCGGTGAAGGCCGGCAGCCGGCTCTCCGGTGGCACCCTCGCCACCGCTGGCGGCCTGGTCTTCTCCGGGGAGGAGGACGGCCATCTCGACGCCCATGATTCCGCCACGGGCGAGACGGTTTGGCGCTTCCAGTGCGGCGCCGGCATCGGCGGGCCGCCGATCACCTATGCCATCGACGGCCGGCAATACGTGGCGGTGGCGGCCGGCGGTTCGTCCTTCACCAAGGGCTCCGGCTTCGGCACCGGCGACGCGCTCGTGGTCTTCGCCCTGCCGGAATGAGCGAAAACCGTGACGATCGATAACGGCTGACACTCATCCCCCTATCGGCGGCGCGTCCCTTGCGACTTAGCGTAGCGAGGTGAACCGAGCAGGCCCGACCATGACGATCCAGCCCACGCTTTCCCACCAGCCGGTCGACAAGGGGCCGCCGGTCGTCCGCACCATCGCCATGCCGTCCGACACCAATCCGGCGGGGGACATCTTCGGCGGCTGGCTGATGGGTCAGATGGATCTGGCTGCCGGCAACGTCGCGGCCCGGCGCACCCGCGGGCGCTGCGCCACCATCTCGGTCGAAGCCATGACCTTCCACCGGCCGGTCATCGTCGGCGACGAGGTGAGCATCTATGCCTGGATCGTGAAGGTCGGCCGCACCTCCCTGCGCATTCAGGTCGAGGTCTGGCGTCGCGAGCGCGAGGGCGAGACCACGATGAAGGTCACGGAGGGCCTGTTCACCTTCGTCGCCATCGGCAGCGACCGCCGCCCACGGCCGATCCCGCCTGAGATGGAAGAAAACTGGGAGGTGTGAGAGCAGGCCTCATTGGCGAGACTCGACGCCTCAACGACGGGCGAGGTTCACCACCACGACGTCCCTCGTCCCAACTCGCCGATCCCGAGATGGCGGGCGACCGATGCGCCGATATCGGCGAAGGTCTCGCGGCCTCCCAGATCGCGCGCGCGGAGTCCGGGGCCGAAGGCGAGGATGGGCACCTGCTCGCGGGTGTGCTCGGTGCCGGTCCAGGTCGGATCGTTGCCGTGATCGGCGGTGATGAGGCAGACATCGCCTTTGCCGAGAACGGCGTGGATCTCGGGCAGGCGCGCGTCGAACGTCTCCAGTTCGGCGGCATAGCCGGGCACGTCGCGGCGGTGGCCGTATTCGGTGTCGAAATCGACGAGGTTGAGGAAGACGAGACCGCCATCGGGCAAAGTACCAAACGCAGCGAGCGCCGCATCGAGGCAGGCGGCGTTGCCGGCCGGCTTGATCTCCCGCCCGGTGGCGCGATGAGCGAAGATGTCGCCGATCTTGCCGACGCTGACGACAGCGCGTTCTTTTGCCGAGAGACGGTCGAGCAAAGTCTCGCCGGGCGGCTGTGTCGCGTAATCCTTGCGGTGTGAGGTCCGCTTGAATCCGGTCTCGGCCGAGCCGACGAAGGGCCGGGCGATGACGCGGCCGATGCGGTAGGGATCGCAGAGTTCGCGCGCGATGCGGCAGACCTCGTAAAGCCGCTCGAGCCCGAATGCCTCCTCGTGCGCGGCGATCTGGAAAACGCTGTCGGCGGAGGTGTAGCAGATCGGCTTGCCCGTCCGGAGGTGCTCGGCGCCGTAGCGCTCGATGATCGGCACGCCCGCGGCATGGCAATCGCCAAGAATGCCCGGCAATCCGGCCCGTTTTACCAGCGCCTCGGTGAGAGCGTCCGGGAAGGCGGGCACCGTGTCGGGAAAATAGCCCCACTCCTCGGTGACCGGGGCGCCCGCGATCTCCCAATGGCCGGACGGGGTGTCCTTGCCGGGCGCGGTCTCGATCGCATGGCCGTAAGCGCCTGCGACGTCGCCCACGGGCTTCAAGCCGGGCGGGATACGCCCGCTCGCGCCCGCCGCGGCGAGGCCGAGACCGAGCCGGGTCATGTGGGGCAGGTGGAGGCGGCCCAGTCGCAGCCCGTCCCGGTCACCCGCGCCCGCCGCACAAGTCTCGGCGATATGACCGAGCGTGTCGGAACCCGCATCGCCATAACGGGCCGCATCCGGCCCTCCGCCGATGCCGACCGAATCGAGGACAATGAGGAGGACGCGCGCCATCGGTCTCGTCGTTCGCTGTGTCTTAAGCCGGAACCACGTCGTCGGTGGTGGCGCTGTCGAGGTCGAAGGCGGCGGCGAACAGGGCCTTGGTGTAGTCGGTCTGTGGCCGGGTGAAGATGGACTCGGCCGGCCCTTCTTCCACCACCTTGCCGTTCTGCATCACCAGGACGTAGTTCGCCAGCGCGCGAACCACCTTGAGGTCGTGGCTGATGAAGAGATAGGCGAGCTTGCGCTCCCGCTGCAGGTCGCGGAGCAGAGTGACGATCTGTGCCTGGACCGACCGGTCGAGGGCCGAGGTCGGTTCGTCGAGGACGACGAAGCGGGGTTTCAGCACCATGGCGCGGGCGATGGCGATGCGCTGGCGCTGGCCGCCGGAGAATTCGTGCGGGTAGCGATCCATGGTCGCGGGATCGAGGCCGACATCGGTCAGGGCCTTGGCGACCACCGCGCGGCGCTCGGCCCGGGACTTCACCGCGCCCTGCACGACGAGCCCCTCGGCGACGATATCGGCTACCGTCATGCGCGGGGAGAGCGAGCCGTAGGGGTCCTGGAAGACCACCTGCATGTCGCGCCGGAACGGCCGCATCGGACCCGGCCCGAGCCCGGCGATGGACTGGCCGAGGAAGACGATCGGCCCCTCGCTGCCGGTGAGGCGCAGCAGCGCGAGACCGAGAGTGGTCTTGCCCGAACCGGATTCGCCGACGATCCCGATGGTCTCGCCTTCGCGGACGGCGAGGGACACGCCGTCCACCGCCTTCACGTGGAAGGTGGTGCGCCGGAGCAGGCCTTCGCGGATCGGGAACCACACCTTGAGCGGGCCGGCCTCCATCAGGCGCGGGGCGTCGTCGGCCACGGGGTTCGCGCGTCCCTTCGGCTCGGAGGCGAGGAGGCGCTGGGTATACTCGTGCTTCGGGCTAGCGAAGATCTCAGCCACCGGACCGGCCTCGACGATGCGGCCGGCAAGCATCACGCAGACCCGCGAGGCGATGCGCTGGACGATGCCGAGATCGTGGGTGATGAACAACATCGACATGCCGAGACGCTTCTGCAGATCGGCCAGGAGCGTGAGGATCTGCGCCTGGACGGTGACGTCGAGGGCCGTCGTCGGCTCGTCGGCCACCAGCAGGTCGGGTTCGCAGGCAAGCGCCATGGCGATCATGACGCGCTGGCGCTGGCCGCCGGACAATTCATGCGGATAGGCGCCCATCCGCCGCTCGGCGTCGCGCAGGCCGACGAGTTCGAGCAGTTCGAGGATGCGGACGCGCGCCTTGCGGCCGGACAGGCCGCGATGGATCTCCAGCACCTCGCCGATCTGCCGCTGGATCGTGTGCAGCGGGTTGAGTGAGGTCATCGGCTCCTGGAACACCATGGTGATGTCGGCGCCGCGGATCTTGCGGAGTTCGCGCTCGGGCAGGGACAGGATGTCCCGGCCCTTGAACAGGATGCGCCCGCCGGGATGGACGGCGCTGCCGTCGAGGAGACGCAGGATCGACAGGGCGGTCACCGACTTGCCCGACCCCGACTCGCCGACCAGGGCCACCGTCTCGCCCTCGCCGATGGTGAAGCTCACCCGATCCACCGCCAGCGTCTCGCGCTCCCGCGAGCGAAACGCGACCGACAGGTCCTGAACGTCGAGCAGCGTGTCAGTCATCGAGGCGATGGCACCGGGTCCGAATGGCAGGGGGATCGTTGCCGTTATAGCGCGGCGCGCCGTGATGGGCGAACGGCGATTGATCCGGCGCGAGACGCCATTACAAACACCGCGTGACATCCTTGCGCCGCCTCGCCGTCCTCGCCTGCCTCGTCGCTGCCTCGCCCGCCTCGGCCGAGGTGGCGACGGAAACCGTGGAGCAGGCGCTGTGCCGCCTGATCGAGGATGCGGCCAGGGTCCGCGCCCTGCCGGTGCCATTCCTGACGCGGCTGATTTGGCGGGAGAGCAGCTTTCGCGTCACCGCAGTGAGCCCGGTGGGGGCGCAGGGCGTCGCCCAGTTCATGCCGGGCACGGCGCGCGAGCGCGGGCTGACCGATCCGTTCGACCCCGAACAGGCGATCCCGCATGCGGCGCACCTGCTCGCGGACCTCAACCGCCAGTTCGGCAATCTGGGACTTGCGGCGGCGGCCTATAACGGCGGCGCCGGGCGGGTCTCGGGATGGCTCGCCGGGACCGGCGGCCTGCCGGCCGAGACGCGGGCCTACGTCATGGCGATCACCGGTGCGCCGGCGGAGGATTGGCGCGGCGGCGCGGCCGTGAACGGTCCCGAGGCGGACACCGACGCGCCGAAAGCCGAACCCGCGAAGACCTGCCTTCAGGTCACGGCCGCCCTGCGCATCCCCTCGCGCGGCGATCGGTTCGCGCTCGGCGGCAATGAAGGTCCGGCGGCGCCCTGGGGCATCCAGCTCGCCGGCAACTTCTCGAAATCCCTCGCCCTCCAGAGCTTCTCCCGCACCAGGAGCCTCTATGCCGGGGTGATCGGTGAGGTGCGGCCGATGATCATCGGAACCCGGCTGCGGAGCCGCGGCACGCGCGCCTTCTACCGCATCCGCATTCCGGCCGAGAGCAGGGCGGCGGGCGATATCCTGTGCGGACGCATTCGCAAGGTCGGCGGCGCCTGCATCGTCTTGAGGACCTGAAAGCGGAAATCCGCAGTTCCGGTCATGAATCCGCCGCGACGGGCGTGTCATTCGGGTGTTCGTTCCCCCGTTTGAGAGATGCATGACCCGCGCCTTCGCCGCCCTCGCCACTCTCGTCTGCCTTGCCCTGGCCGCTTTCGGGGTCACGGCCTGTTCGCCTCTCGCCCTGTTCGACGCGGTCGGTCCGCGGGACCAGGGTGGCCGGCTGGCCCAGAAGAGCGCCGCTTTCGGTACCCATCCGCGACAGCGCCTCGACGTGTTCACGCCCGTCGGCGGCGCGACGGACGCGACGGTCCTGGTGTTCTTCTACGGCGGCTCGTGGAAATCCGGCACGAAGGACGATTACGAGTTCGTCGGCCAGGCCCTGGCGGCGCAGGGGTTCGTGACCGTCATTCCCGATTACCGCGTCTACCCGGAAGTGCGGTTCCCCGATTTCCTCGATGACGGCGCCGCCGCCATCGCCTGGGTCCGCGACAACATCGCCGAATATGGCGGCGATCCGCGCCGGATCGTGCTCGCGGGCCATTCGGCCGGGGCCTACAACGCGGTGATGCTCGGGCTCGATCAGCGCTACCTGCGCAAGGCCGGCGTCGATCCCAAGATCATCCGGGCGGTGGCCGGGCTGTCCGGTCCCTACGACTTCTATCCCTTCGACCAAGACACCTCGCGCGATCTCTTCGGAGAGGCGCCCGATCCGGCCGCGACCCAGCCCGTGACCTTCGCCGGCCCGCATTCGCCGCCGGCCTTCCTCGCCAGCGGGGACGGCGACACCACCGTGAAACCCAGCAACACCCGGAGCCTCGCCGCCCGTCTGCGCGCGGTGCGCGTGCCGGTTCAGGAGCGGATCTATCCCGGCCTCGACCATGCCGACACCCTGCTCGCGCTCTCTGTGACCTTCCGCTCGAAGGCACCGGAACTGTCGGAGATGACGAGCTTCCTCAAGCAATATGCCGGCGACCGGCAACATGCCCGCACCGTCTCGCGGTGGGATCGTTAGGTCACGGACAGGGGAGGGCGGAACGATGCGCGACGACGAGACCGACCGGCCGAAACGCCCGATCTCCCACGTGATCGGCGAGAGCCTCGATACGCTCTCCGTCGACGAGATCACCCAGCGGATCGACGTGCTTCAGGCCGAGATCGAGCGGCTGGCGGCGGCCAAGTCGGCCAAGAAGGACGCGCGTGACCAGGCGTCGTCGATCTTCAAGCTTTAGGTGACGCCGGCCTCGGCTGCCCGAGCTGGCTCGGCTGCCCGAGCTGGCTCGGCTGCCCGAGACCGCGCTCCTCCTCCGCCCATCGCTCGATCTCGTCCGGCCCGCCCGATTCCATTCCGCACGCGATCCGCCAACCGCGGGTCGGTCGACCCCGCCATCGCGGGCGAGCGGGGCGTCGGCATTCACCTCGCGACTGTCAGCCGGGGAACGAAAAACTCTGTCGACCCGTAGACAGAAGAGAGGTCGAAAAGCCGTCGTCACGTGTTAGGGGGAGGGCGCATCCCGGCAGGCTCACGGCAACGTGCGGCTGTAGCCCGGCGATCGGTCGAGGATGGAACTCAGTGCGACCCTGGCGCGAAGGACCGGGAGACCGGCGCAGCTACCACCACGGCAACCTCAAGGAGGCGCTGATCGAGGCGGCACGCCGGTTCATCGCCGAGCGCGGTGTCGGCGGCTTCACCCTGGTCGATGCGGCCCGCCTCGTCGGCGTGACGCCGGCCGCGCTCTATCGCCATTTCCGGGGCCGCGAGGCCCTGCTCGAAGAGGTCGCCGGCCGCGGCTTCACCGATCTCGCCGAGCGGCTGGCCCGCTCGCTCTCCTCGCGCGGCACGCCGCTGGAGCGCTTCACCCGAATGGGAGAGGCCTATCTCGCCTTCGCCGAGGAAGAGCCGGGCTATTATGCCGCGATCTTCGAGACGCGAGGAGCCCCCGTGATTGCGGACCCGCATTCCGCCGATGTCCCGGCGCGGCCGAGTCCCTTCGACCTGTTGCTCGAAGCGCTGAAATCGACCTTCCCGGAAGGGTTCGGGGGCGTCGAGCCGCGCTTCATCGCCCTCGAAGTCTGGGCCCTCTCGCATGGTCTCGCGACCCTCTCGGCTTCGGCGCACCTGCCGAAGGGACCGGGAATGCCCGACAAGTACGAGTTGCTCCGCGCGGGCGTGCTCGCCCTCGTCCACGGCGCCGGGAGTCCGCGAAGCCCGGTCTGAAACTCGGCCTGTCCCAGCCCTTGAAAGCGCCGTGTCGCATCCGCAAGTAAATGTGGTTCACATTAACATCGGAGCCGTGAGCCGTGAGCTTTTCCTCGACCTCTCCCTGGGCCACCGGCAAAGCCTGCCGCAGCGGTCCGTTTCCCCGCCGCTCTTTCGAGATCGGCGCCGTCGTCGTCGCGTTCATCTATTGGTGGCCGCTGGCGGCCGCCTACATCGCCTGGAAGGTGGCGGGTTATCCCGCCCTATCCGAATTGCGCGGCATGGTCGGCCGTGGCGCCGACTGGCAGGCGGGCATGCGCAAATCGCGCTTCGCCCAGGCCTTCGAAGCGGCCGATCTGCGCGGCACCGGCAATCTCGCCTTCGACGATTACCGCCGCTCGGAGCTCGACCGGCTCGATGCCCAGCGCAAGGCGCTGCAGGAGGAGAGCCGCGCCTTCGCAGAGTTCGTGGAGGAGCTGAAGCGCGCCAAGGACCGCGAGCAGTTCGACGCCTTCATGGCCAAGCGCGGCAATAACGGCCCGACGCAGGCCGTCTGAACCCTGCGGCATGATCACGATGGAAGGCTCCCGGTCACTGGCCGGGAGCCTTTTTTGTCAGTCTTCGAGCTTCCTGAGGTGATGCAGGGCGGTGAAGTGCAGGCAGAACCCGATGATCAGCGCCGTCATGCTGACCACGCCCGGTTCCGTCTGGAGAAATTTCAGGGACACAGCCAAGGCCTCGGACCGCGTGAGGCGGTGATCGTAACCCTCGTAGAGACGCATCCCCGGCAGCAGGAAGCCGACCATCACCAGGGACGCCCCGAGAGTGTTGAGGAACGTCGCGCGATAGCGAGTCCTGTCGTTCCGGGCGGATTTGCTCATCGGCGATCTGGGTCGGAGAAATCTCATCGATGGCCCGCGCCTGCCTGACGGTCGACGGTGAGGACGGCAGCGCCCCTCATCCGACCGAGTGGCCGCCAAATCGGCGGCGGGCGAACACGTAGCAGCGCCGGGCAAAGTCCGGCCAGTGCCCATTTTCGCCTGCGTGGCATCATCAATGGACGTCGAGGACGTTGCCCTCTCGCCTTCATCCGGTCTTCATCAGAGACAGGTCCATAACGGCCTGGAATCGGTCAGGCCCCGGTCTCGCGTTTACCGGCCGGGTCTTCAGGGGAGTGCGGGCGATGCAGGTTGCGGACGACGGTCAAGGCTTGGACAGCAAAAGCGCGGACGGGCGGGCCACGGTCACGGTGGTCGGCCATCCCCTCGTCCAGCACAAGCTGACCCTGCTGCGGCAGAAGGAGCGCTCGACCAAGGGCTTCCGCCAGATCCTGAACGAGATCGGCATGCTGCTCGCCTACGAGGTCACCCGCGACCTGCCCCTCGAACCGGTGACGATCGAGACGCCGATCCAGGTGATGGAAGCCTCCCAGATCGCCGGAAAGAAGCTCGTCCTGGCGCCGATCCTGCGCGCCGGCGTCGGCTTCCTCGACGGCATGCTGTCGCTGGTGCCGTCGGCGCGAGTCGCGCATGTGGGTCTCTATCGCGACCCGGAGACGCTGGAGGCGGTGGAATATTACTTCAAGGCGCCGTCGGACTTGGCCGACCGGACGGTCCTTGTGCTCGATCCGATGCTCGCCACCGCCAATTCGGCCATCGCGGCGATCGACCTCCTGAAGCAGCGCGGCGCCCGCGACCTGCGCTTCGTCTGCCTGCTGGCGGCGCCGGAGGGTATCGCCAAGCTGCAGGCGACCCATCCCGACGTGCCGGTCTGGACCGCTTCCATCGACAGCCATCTCAACGACCACGGCTACATCGTGCCCGGGCTCGGCGATGCCGGCGACCGGATGTACGGCACGCGCTGAGGAACCACGCTCCGCTCTTGCCAAGACGCCATCCGGCCGCACATGACGGATCTCGCCAACCGGAGATGTGATGCGATGACGTCAAGCCCCAACCTGCCCGAGACCATGCGCCAGATCCGGTTCGCGGGGGCAGGTGGACCGGACGTCCTGACCCTCGAGACGGTGCCGCTGCCGCAGCCCGGCCCCGGCCAGGTGCTGATCGACGTGGTGGCGGCGGGCGTGAACCGGCCCGACATCCAGCAGCGCGAGGGCAAGTATCCGCCGCCGAAGGGAGCCACCGAGATTCCGGGCCTCGAAGTGGCCGGCCGCATCGTCGCCCTCGGTGAGGGTTCGGAGGGGTTCTCCGTCGGCGACGAGGTCTGCGCACTGACGATCAGCGGCGGCTATGCCGAATTCGCCGTCGCCGAGACCGGCCAATGCCTGCCGCGCCCGGCGCCGTTGTCGCTGATCGAGGCGGCCGGACTGCCCGAGACCTATTTCACCGTCTACAGCAACGTCATCGAGCGCGGGCGGCTGAAGGCGGGCGAAAGCTTCCTCGTCCATGGCGGATCGAGCGGCATCGGCTCGACGGCGATCCAGATGGCCAAAAACCAAGGCGCGCGGGTCTTCGCCACAGCCGGCTCGGCCGAGAAATGTGCGTTCTGCAGGGAGCTCGGCGCCGACGAGGCGATCAATTACCGCGAGGCGGATTTCGCCGAGGAGATCAAGCGACTGACCGAGGGCAAGGGCGTCGACGTGATCCTCGACATGGTGGGCGCCCCCTACCTCGCTCGCAACCTCGCCTCGTTGGCGATCGAGGGACGCCTCGTCCAGATCGCCTTCATGCAGGGCTACAAGGTCGAGAGTTTCAGCATGACGCCGATCATGATGAAGCGCCTGACCTTTACCGGCGCGACCCTGAGGGCGCGCCCCAAGGCCGAGAAGGCCTCCATCGCCGACGGCCTGCGCCGCGACATCTGGCCCCTGCTCACCGACGGCCGGATGAAGCCGATCATCCATGCCACCTTCCCGCTGGAGAAGGCGTCCGAGGCACATGCGCTGATGGAATCCAGTGCCCATCTCGGCAAGATCATGCTGACGACCGGTCGCTGAAGCGCGGCATCGGCACGGCGACCGAACCGCGTCTTCCCCGCGAGACGTGAGCACCGATGCCACTCTGTTCGGAACAGGCAGCTCGGCCGTCGCGTTCAACTCATCAGAAGAGACATCGTCGTCTCAGGTTGAACATGACGGCCACTCAAGGCCGAGCTTCGAAAGGTTTTCCATGGCAGAGAGACTCGAAGGCCAGGACGCCCGCCAGGGCAAGAAGGGCAAGCCCGTACTCTACGTGCTGATCGCGAGCCTCGTGCTGCTCGCCATCGCGATCACCGGCCTGATGACATGGCAAGGCGCCAATTCGCCGAAGGATTACGCGACGAAGAGCCAGGATGCCTCTCGCAGCGAGGTGACGGGTTCGGTCAAGGGATCCGGAAACGGATCGTCGTCCACCAACAGCGGTAACGTCCCCGCCGGCAACCCGGCCTACCCGACGCCAGCCCAACCATCGGCGAACGGCAACCAGAAGTAGTCGCGATCGCAGGCGGCGAACCGCCCGATCGATCCATATGTCACGACGCCCCGGCATCGCAGTGGATCCGTCCGCGCCATCGATGCCGGGGCGTTTCGTTAATGGAGCAAGCCGAAGCGCCTCTTTATACGGGTTCTTGCATGGTAGCCGGTCAAAGGCGGCCTTTCAGTGCGAGCATTGCTGCCGTAAACGCCGGTTCAAAGTGTGTCAGGAGGACCTGCCGAATCTCTAGTATCGACGGATGGAACAGTAGCTTGGCGAGCCTGCCTTTCTCCCCCAGTTGCGAGGCGCCGGGATTGAACGAAGGCGTAGGCCATTATTGTCATCAATGCGTCGGTGCCGTCCAGTCTACAAGCGCCCATCGAAGTGGTCGAAGCCGAGGTCTTCCATTATCTGCTGAGGCGCTTTCTCGAAGATCCAATGCGCCCTGATCGTTGCGACGTGTTGGTTGAAGGTCGTCCGCGCCGGGCTTTCCGGGGGGCATTGGTCTAAGTTAGGCCGCCAATGCTTAGACTTCGGCCTGGACATAGTAGAGCGCTTCGGCCTCGGCTGGAGGGATATTCCCAATCGGTTCGATCAGGCGGCGGCGTTTTAACCCGTCGCCCGTTCAATGGTGGCGAACTCGACAGCTTCGAACAACCGCCATGGTCCACGCCGATGGATCATCTCGGTTTTCAGTAGCCCGTTGATCGTCTCGACGAAGGCGTTGTCGTAGCTGTCGCCGACGCTCCCGACCGAAGGCTCGACGCCGGCCTCGGCAAGCCGCTCGGTGTAGCGAATCGAAAGATATTGCGAGCCCCTGTCGCTCGAGTCCACGATCCCGTCGCCATGAGCGCGACGACGCTGGTACAGGGCCTTCTCCAAGGCATTAAGTTTGACGCTGGCATGAGCGGTTCGCGAAACCCGCTAGACGACAATGCGTAGGGCAAAAACGTCGATCACGAAGGCTTTAAGGGGATACGGTAGGGTTTGATTCGTCCTAGCTCCATCCTCTCAAGAGTTGGAGCCTGCGAAAAGCCAGAGGTGGTTCAGACCGCTCACACTGGCGGCCGAATCATCCTGGTCGCGGCCAGCAATCGTGGTCGAGTACTGAAGCTACGCCGCTACCAGGATACGATCCGGCGAAGATCATTGAGTGACATCGTTGTCGTCGCACCTCTTCCTTTCTGCCAGGGAGGAGTGGTACCCATCTCGGATTCCGTTCACGTCTCCGCGATATCGCGATTCCGTGAAATGGCACGAGGGCTTGAGCATGAGCGCGGACGTTTCTGATCAACTCGAGCAAAGAGTTCGAAGCAGCAAGACCTTCTTTCGGGGTGAAACCGTCAACTATTACCCCAGGGATACATCTCTCGAAAAATCCACTGCTATTGATGAGTATATGGTTCACGGATGGATGCCAAAGGGTGGCGTTGTCGAAAAAAGCACACCCGTTGTAGCGTTCGGCTCCTGTTTTGCTGGCAACGTTGCCAAGTACCTTGATGAGCGCGGATATAACGTTCTCACAAAGAGAGACAATAAAGCTTACGTGACGCGAATGGGGGATGGCATCGTCCACACCTTTGCCATTCGCCAGCAATTCGAGTGGGCTTGGCAAAATAAGACGCCCTCACAGGATCTTTGGCACGGCTATCAGGCGGAAGATTTCGGGTATTCGGAAGACGCGCGGAGAGATACAGTAGCGCTCTTTAACGAAGCAAAAGTTTTCATCATCACGCTCGGCCTATCCGAAGTTTGGTATGATGAGCCGACTGGCGAGGTATTTTGGCGCGCGATACCGTCGGACAAGATAGATCCATCGCGACACAAATTTCGAGTATCTACTGTCACGGAGAATCTCGAGAATCTTAGGGTCATCCACAAGCTCATCCGCGAGTTTCGTCCGGACGCCACAATCCTTTTCTCGCTGTCTCCCATTCCCCTGACCGCTACATTCCGTCCTGTGGCCTGCATCACGGCAAATGCTGTTTCCAAAGCAGTCCTGCGCGTGGCCCTCGACGAGCTCTTTCGCGGCGCGAAGGACAGCAATCTATTTTATTTTCCAAGTTATGAAATCGTAACAACGATTTTCAATAATCAATGGACTGCAGATCGAAAGCATGTTTACGGGCATATACTAGATTTTAACATGAAAGTATTCGAGCACTATTTCTGCGTCGATGGGATTAATCGTGATGGGCTGGAGACATCTTTCCGTCTGGCGCAGGAGCTCGACAATTTGATCGGCAAGAAAGGGCACAATGCATTGTCCGTACTATCGGGGCATACGCCCCAGGAACGCAAAGCCCTGAAAATGGCGATCCGTAAGGAGCGCGCGGCTCTGGCGGAAACAAGATCCCCTGAACAAATCAAAGCCGCACGTATTGCTAAGCGGAAAACGAAACGGATCGCACTGCAACGTGCGAAGATTGACGAGAAATTCGGTGAGGGGAGCGCCCGCGGTCCATCCATAGAAAGTAATAGCTGAGTTCGGAGCGAACTCGTGGTTGTTTGGAATTACCCCGCTTATTCGGATCGATTGGGTGCTTGGCTAAACAGGAGTCGAATAACGGTTCGGAGCGGGTCTCCTTATCGTAGACGACGGTCGCTCGGTATCTGAGCACCGGGTGCCGCACAGCGGGGTACGGAAGCCATCGAGGTAGCTGAAGCAGGCTATTCGGGCACTGGCGTGTAATCGTAAGCGGCGGTGCGCGAGCAGTTCGCATTCGATGGTTGAGAAGAAGGCTTTGGCCATGGCGTTGTGGTAGGCATTGCCAGAGCTGTTCGAGGGACGCACGCGCACATCCTTACAGCCTTTTAAGGCCGGCGACGTGTCTTGCGATCCCTGGTCCGAGTGCTGGATCACGTTGTGGGACCCGTCCCGGGTGACAGGCGACGGGAGGGGGGCGTTTGGAGCGAGTTTCGAGTGCGGGCGGTTGGCCGTAGGTCGTCCAACGATCCGGCGGCTGAAGGCGTGGAGCGCGACGCTCGAGTAAAGGAAGTCGGCAGCGGCGGTCTTTACGTCGGTGATGTCGACCAATTAAGGTCGGTTCGGCGCCTCGGCCGTGACGTTGCAATCGACGAGATTGGGGGCAGGGCGCGTCTCGCAATTCTGCCGCGCCGTGACGAAGCCGCCGCGCCGATCGCTGGCTCAGATGAAGCCAGCCATGCGCTAGCGGGGCGGTGCACATGCGCGAGAGCCTCTCGCCTTGCTCCCGCAGGGCGGTTTGGATGGGCGAGGCGTCTTAGGTCTCGCGCGATCCGAGATTAATGGTGCGGTTGCATTTCGGCAGGGCAGAGTCTGCTAGATGTCGCGCGAAAGTATGCCGGACAGTCCGGTAATAGTACCTCGCCTTCTACACGCCGCGAATGAGCGCAATCACTGAGATAGGGAAGTCGGATCAGTGTGCGTTCATCGGCCCAAAGAGCCCTACGGCTGAACCCCGGCGCCCTTGGCTGCGATAGATCTCGGTGCCCCAGCTCCGAATGGTCTGGCCTGACGTTTTGAACACAGGCGCAAGACCCGTCGTATAATGGCCGGCGCGGACCAGATAGACCATCTGTCGGCGAAACTCAGCTGGGTATGTAGGGCGGCGCTTGGTCATTGGATTGCGAACATTCCTCACATGCGCCATTGCAAGCCATCGCGGTGAAGAGGAAATCGGATTTAATGGCGAAAGTTGGTGAGCCTTTGTTCGCGACTCTCTCGGACGCCCGGCGAGCGGTATCGAGCGGAAGTTGGCAGCAGATATTGGATTGGGGCAAGGATGATGCCTTTCTCCTCCAGAGCCATCATATCGTCAACGCGTACGTTGCAGCGGCTTACGAGCTTTCACAAGTCGACGCGCTTCAACGGGCCGCCGATCTAGCATTGTCCCCGCGGTGGGATCGAAATCATCGATACTCATTTGCTCGTGCGTTCGTTGCGTCGGAGCGGTGCGATCTTGCTTGGCGGACCATTCAGGCGAACCCGGACATTTACTCTGACCCTGCTTTTGTCAAGCAAGCACGCCGAGTGATCGCGTATTCACACGATGAAGTACTACGTGATGAAATCAAACGCGCAATTGTAGTAGCGATGAAAGGCGGCTCGGAGATCAAGCCTACGCCGTCAAGCTTGCATTTCGCATTCGAAAGTTCGCCTGCCGTCGCACTTGGCAGTGCTGTCGCTAAGCTCAGTTCGCGCACGTCGCCGAGGCATCTTGCTGCATTTGATCTGGCGATCCAGCGCACGCGTGATGCTTTATTGAAAGCCAAAAGACCAGTTTTACGAGAATACAGCAATGTCTTTGTGGACAGGCACGGTCAAATATGGCGCGAGGATGGATCCATAATAAAAACCACTGGCAAGCCCATTGTGAATATAGGAAGAAACGAAGTTTCGAACCATCATGCTGCGGTGTTTGGAATTAAAGAAACTCGAGGAATTTATCATTGGCTTGTTGATAGGCTCGCATCTTTTGCTTGGATGCTTCAAGAGGATATCGGTAAGATGCCGATCCTGTTAAGCGATAAGGCCTCACATTTTGAGGCAACGACTTTAAGTCTAGTAAGCCTCGGTGATTTGGTTTGCTCCGTCGGTGGTCCAGAATATGTCGAAAGACTTATTGTGCCACGTGTCGGTTTTGAAGGAATGATGTACTGGGATCAAGTTTCTCCTATTTTTCAAAATATTAGAAATTATGCCCTAGACATGGCAGTGAAAGCAGCATTGTCTCCGGCAGAAAAAATCTACATTTCTCGCAGCGATGCAAAACGACGTCCCATGTCGAATGAGAAGGAAATTGAAGTTCGGCTGGCGGCAGAAGGTTATCAAATAATTTCTTTCACCGGCATGCCGTTGTGGCAGCAGTTTTTCATAGCGTTTTCTGCAAAGGAAATTGTTGCGCCACACGGCGCAGGACTTTCTCATTTAATCATGTGTGCGTCTGGAACCAAAGTAACGGAGATACTTCCTATTAGCGATGGCACCCATAAGCTGAGATTTAATTATGCGCGGCTTAGTCTGCTTCGAGGGCATCAGTACAGTGCTTGGTTAGAGCCTCAGATTGGCGAGGAAGATAGCTGGTCCGTCGATGTAGATCCGTTCCTGGAATTCCTCCATACGCAGTAAGAGATGGGTGGATTAGTCCTCTCGATGGCTGCGTCGGAGGGTGCTTCACTCGGCTCACGGCCAAGGTGTTTCTCTCGTGGGATGTGGATCAGGGCTGGTTGCTGCCGCCATCGCTGCGCCAGTTCGTGCCGATTGGGTAAATGGCGCAATTGGTTCGCGACACGGTGGGAAACTCTCGAGATCTCCGCGATCTTCGACACTCACAGCGAGGAGCACGGCTATCTGCCCTACCATCCGGGCGAGTGTTAGGCTCTAGACCCATAAATTTGGCTTGGCGGGCGTGTCTGTGATTCCTTCCAGGTGAAGGAGGCGCCGATGGCCGAGTTTTGGTTGACCGACGAGCAGTTTGCGAAGATCGCTCCGCACCTGCCGACAGACACCCGGGGCAAGGAGCGTGTCGACGACCGACGCGTGATCAGCGGGATCATCCACGTGTTGAAGTCAGGTGGGCGTTGGACGGATGCCCCGCGGGAAATCTACGGCCCGAAGAAGACCCTCTACAATCGCTTCGTGCGTTGGGCGGCCAAGGGGGTCTGGGGTGATCTGTTCGAGACCCTGGCCCGTGCAGGTGGGCCACCTTCCCAGGTGCTGATCGACTCCTCGGCCGTGAAGGCGCATCGCTGCGCCTCCGGTGGAAAGGGGGGGAGCAAAGCCAAGCCATCGGCCGCTCGCGGGGTGGACGCACCACCAAGATCCACGCCCTCACCGACCGGTTCTGCCGCCCGCTCGCCTTCCTGCTGACGGGCGGACAGGTGGCGGACTGCAAGGCGGGAGCGCAACTCCTGGAGCGCGCGCCGGCGTGCCGGATCATGCTGGCCGACAAGGGCTACGACAGCGACGCCATCCGTCGTCAGATCGAGGCGACGGGAGCGGCACCCAACATCCCGCCCAAGTCCAACCGGCGATGGAAGCCGTGCTTCTCCCCCGTCCTGTACAAGGGCCGCAACGCCATCGAGCGCATGTTCGGACGCCTCAAGGACTTCCGCCGCATCGCCACGCGATACGACCGGTCGGCCACCAACTACCTGGCTGCCGTCTGCATCGCCGCTACCGTCAGCTACTGGTTATGAGTCCCGAGCCTAGAGCGTTTTCGGTTTGCGCTGAATCAATCGTGTGGGGTTCACGGAGAGGCGGCGGGCTGATTCACTGATCGCTCTGGAGGAGGAGCGACAGATGGGACGACCCTACAGCCAGGACCTGCGCGAGCGGGTGGTGGAAGCCGCTGCAACGACCTCCCGCCGGCAAGCGGCCGCGCGTTTTGGAGTCGGCATCGCGACCTCGATTCGCTGGATGGCCGCGCTCGCGACAACCGGGACGGTGGCCCCTCGTCCGCAAGGGCGGGCGCGCCGCTCGAAGCTCGATCCACATGAGGCGTTCCTGCGCGCCCTGATCGAGGAGAAGGGCGACATCACCCTGGAAGAGATGCGCGCCCGACTGCGGGACGAGTACGATCTCACGGTCGGGCTCGGCACCCTGTGGAGCTTCCTCGACGCACGCGATCTCACCTACAAAAAAAGACAGCCCACGCCACCGAGCAAGACCGCCCGGACGTGAAGGCCGCGCGCGAGGCATGGTTCGAGTGCCAGCTCGATCTCGACCCCGCGCGCCTCGTGTTCCTCGACGAGACCTGGACCTCCACCAACATGGCCCGCCTGCGCGGACGGTCTCCCCGCGGCGAGCGGCTGCGTTCGCCCATCCCGCACGGTCATTGGAAGACCACGACCCTGGTGGCGGCCCTGCGCCTGTCCGGGATCGCCGCACCGTTCGTGCTCGATGGGCCGATCAACCGTGACGCCTTCCAGGCTTACGTCGATCAGGTCTTGGTGCCTGAGCTCATCCCCGGCGACATCGTCGTCATGGACAACCTCGGCAGCCACAAAGGTCCGGCCGTGCGATCGGCCATCGAGGCGGCGGGCGCGCGGCTCTTGTTCCTCCCGCCTTACTCGCCCGACTTCAACCCCATCGAAATGGCGTTCTCGAAGTTGAAGGCGCTGCTGCGCAAAGCGGCCGAGCGAACCGTCGAGGGTTTGTGGTCGGCCATCGGACGCCTCGTCGACACCGTCACACCTGACGAGTGCGCCAACTTCTTCGCCGCCGCAGGATACGAACCAGATTAAACCGAAAATGCTCTAGTGGGAGAAGGGTCTGCGGCTAAAGCCGCGGCCTGTACTTCTCGCGTCAGTTCGCCTGAGCCTGCGAGAAGCGGTTCAACGTCATGGCGGTTTCGCGCTGTAACGACCGGACTTCCGAACCAGCGCCAACTTCCGCAAACGCCACCTCGTGGCCTTGTCGGACCTGTTCGTGCAGGTGCTGCGCCCGTGCCGGGCGGCTGGTTTGGTCCGGTTCGCCCACGTTGCGGTGGGCGGCACCAAGGTGAAGGCTAACACCTCCCGCCACAAGGCGATGAGCCACGGACGCATGAAGACAGCTGAGCCGGCGGTGGCCACCGAGGTCGGCGCTTGGCTGGAGCAAGCGCGCGAGGCGGACGAGGCCGAGGACGAGGCGCAAGGCAGGACCGGCCTTGGGGACGGGCCGCCGGACCGGATGGCCGACAAGGTGCGGCGGCTGGAGACGATCGGCGCGGCAAAGGCTGCGCTGGAGTCGGAAGCGGTCGATCCGCCCAACCCCAAGGACGAGAGCGGGCTGTGTGCGTCCTCTGGTATGTGCTGGCAGAGTCGGCCCCTGCGCGGTGAGGAGAGCGGTCCACCGGATCGGGCACAAAGCTACTTCACCGACCCGGACAGCTGGAATCTGCCCACAAGCGACGGCCTCGTGCACGGCTACAAGGAGTAGATCGCCGTCGATGCCGCTCTTCGGTTCATCATGGCGCATCGCCTCGTGACGAACTCTACCGATTCTTGCGCCCTCGTGCTGCTCACCGACGACGTTCGCGCTCATCCCGGGCGCGAACCGTGCGAGGTTTCGGGCGATGGAGGCTTTTCCGAAGAGGCGAAACTGGCTGCGAGAAGGAATGGCGGATCACTGCCCATTTGGCACCGGGTTGGACGCGTAACGGAGAGGCGGATGCGGCCGGTCGTCGGACGCTGACGAAGATGCCCCTGATGCGTCCGATGGCTGCGCGTCTCAAGGAGACTGAGTACTGAGCCCAAAGCCGACGCCCACCTCTGCCCGGACTTCGACGATTATCCGACGGCGTAGCTTCGTTACTAGGACGGAATCCTAGCGTCTCCCCGCTCAGACTGCGCGCTTCTGGTAATCCTTGATATCGGTGAACCGCACCTTCGGCGCCCGCTCTTCCTCGTAGCGCAGCGAGAAGGCCGTGGTCGCCATGAAGACCGGCGCGCCGTCGAGGTCGCTCGCCATGGCCGAGCCATGCGTGCCGATGAAAGAATCGAGGTCGGTTTCCGCATCCGCCTCGATCCATCGGCAGATCGAGAAGCGCGTCGGCTCGTAATCGATGGGTAGGCCGTACTCGGCCTGAAGCCGTTCCTTCAGCACGTCGAGCTGCAGCGCGCCGACGACGCCGACGATGGCTTGCGATCCGTCATGGGGTCGGAAGACCTGGACCACGCCCTCCTCGCCCATCTGCTGCAACGCCTCCCGCAGCTTCTTCGCCTTCATCGCATCGGTGAGCTTGATCCGGCGCAGGATCTCCGGTGCGAAGCTCGGCACGCCGCGGAAGACGATCTCTTCTCCCTCGGTGAGCGTGTCGCCGATGCGCAGGGTCCCGTGGTTGGGGATGCCGACGACGTCGCCCGCGAAGGCCTCGTCGGCGATGGCGCGGTCCTGCGCGAAGAAGAATTGCGGCGCCGAAAGCGACATCGGCTTGCCCGTGCGCACGAGCTTCGCCTTCATGCCACGGCTGAGCTTGCCCGAGCAGACGCGCATGAAGGCGATGCGGTCGCGGTGGTTGGGGTCCATGTTCGCCTGGATCTTGAACACGAAGCCCGTCATCTTCGGCTCGGTCGGCTCCACGAGACGCTTGTCGCAATCCTGGCCGCGAGGCGGCGGCGCGAAACGCGCGAGCCCGTCGATGAGATCGCGAACACCGAAATTGCGCAGGGCCGAGCCGAAGAAGACCGGCGTGAGGTGGCCTTCGCGAAACGCCTCCAGGTCGAAACGCTTCAGGCCGGATTCGGCGAGTTCCGCCTCCTCGCGCCATGTTTCCACCTCGCCCTCCTCCGTGAGAAGCTGGTCGAAGAGCGGATCGCCCACACCGGACACCGCCACCGTGCCGGCATCGTCGGCCGCGTCGAGCCGGCGCACGCGGCCATTACCGAGGTCGTAGGTGCCGGCGAAGCTCCTGCCCCGTCCGATCGGCCAGGTGACGGGCGCGACGTCCAGCGCGAGGGTCTTCTCGATCTCGTCGAGGAGTTCGAACGGATCGCGCGACTCGCGGTCGAGCTTGTTGATGAAGGTGACGATCGGAATGTCGCGCAGCCGGCAGACCTCGAACAGCTTTCGCGTACGCGCCTCGATGCCTTTCGCGGCGTCGATCACCATCACGGCCGAATCCACCGCTGTCAGGGTGCGGTAGGTATCCTCCGAGAAGTCCTCGTGGCCCGGCGTGTCGAGGAGGTTGAAGACGCAGTCGCCGTATTCGAAGGTCATCACTGAGGTGACCACCGAGATGCCGCGCTCCTTCTCGATGCCCATCCAGTCCGAGCGAGTCGAGACCCGGTTGCGCTTGGCCTTGACCTCGCCGGCGAGCTGGATCGCGCCGCCGAACAGGAGCAGCTTTTCGGTGAGGGTCGTCTTGCCGGCATCCGGGTGCGAGATGATCGCGAAGGTGCGGCGACGGGCGACGGGATCCTTCGCCTTGTCGGCGGTGTCCTTTCCGGTCACGTCCTTGGGTTCGGTCTGCATCAACATCGCGGGCGGCTGCTTCTCTCGTCCGCCGGGGCGGGCTTGTCGGTACGGGTCGGGCGCGTGCCCCGTCTGTAATGCGAACGGGCACCGGACGAAAGCGCGGGGCCTCAGCCCCTGCCGATATAGGGCATCTTCGTCGCCATCACGGTCATGAACTGCACGTTGGCGTCGAGCGGCAGCCCGGCCATGTAGACCACCGCATCCGCGACGTGACGCGCATCCATCACCGGCTCCACCTTCAGCGACCCGTCAGGCTGCCGGATACCGGCCGCCATCGGCTTCGTCATGTCGGTCTCGGCATTGCCGATATCGATCTGCCCGCAGGCGATGTCGTGATCGCGTCCATCGAGGGAGGTCGAGCGGGTCAATCCGGTGATGGCGTGTTTCGTAGCCGTATAGGGAGCCGAGTTCGGGCGTGGCACCTGAGCCGAGATCGAGCCGTTGTTGATGATGCGGCCGCCGCGCGGATTCTGGGCCTTCATCATCCGGAAGGCGCCCTGGGTACAGAGGAAAGCGCCCGTAAGATTGGCATCCACCACCGCTTGCCACTGGGCGAGGGTGAGTTCGTCGAGCGGGACGGAGGGCGCGAACAGGCCGGCATTGTTGAACAGGAGGTCGAGACGACCGAACCGCCTCTTCACTTCCGAGAATAGATGAATCACGGCGGCGGCATCGCCGACATCGGTCTCCACCGGCAATGCCTCGACGCCAAGCTTCCGCACCGCGTCCGCGACCTCATCGAGAGGCTCACGCCGCCGGCCCGCGAGAGCGAGGGCGAAGCCGGCTTGCGCCAGTCCGAGGGATACCGCCCGCCCGATCCCGGACCCTGCACCCGTGACGATCGCGATGCGTCCTGCCATCCGCCTCTCCTGTTTCCACACCCATCCGCGCGAACAGGCTGTTGCAACGGGCCGACGCGGCGTCTAGACAACGCGCGGCCTTGCGTCGATGGGGCGTCGCCAAGTGGTAAGGCAGCGGTTTTTGGTACCGCCATCCGGAGGTTCGAATCCTCCCGCCCCAGCCATCCACGCAAATGTTCCGGTCGGTATGTGCCTGAAAGCCCAGACCGTGAGCAACGAACCGATTTAAGTGATCTGATGGCCGAAGATCGTGGTTCCGGCCAGTTATGGTGAAGCAATCACAATAAAGGCGACGGATATTGCTAGACATCTCAACCATGAGACAATTTAATTAACAATCATAATTATATATTCAGCTACATATTATTAGTCGATTATATTCCAATAAAATGCATTATAGATAAATCTTGAGCAGCATCGACGAAGTATTAGCGCTCGTAAATGCCGGTGCCATAATCAAGATTGCAGATATGCTGGCGACATTTATCCCTAGCTGCCGTGGCATCCGTGAAACCGAGAGCGGCCGCATCTTGATGACTGAAATTCGACACCATCGGGCGACGAACAACTCGGGAAATATAGGCATTTTGTCGCTGTGTTGACCGCCCATTCCTATGATCTCGACCGAGTTTTTTGTTAATCTGCATTAAAAAGTGACCCTTTTTTCTTTTTATGGCACTTTAATGCGGCTATCCATCCGGTGCTTCGCCAACCAACGAAAACAATCTGCGAGTTCGCCATGGTGCCAGCAGCATTCACAGCCGGTCTCGGAGTCGGCCTTTCGTTTCTCCTCGGCCCGACCATCGGCGCCATCGCGCTTGTCCCGGTCGTCATTTTGGGCGTCGTCCGCCTCTGTGGGCAGAAAGTACTACAGTTGATGCAGGACTGATGGTCTGACGTATCCTCAGCATCGGATGAGATATTCGTCGGATGCCCGGCAGTCTCGAAGTTTCAGGCGCTCGCGCCCTGCTCCTGCATATGAAGCAGGTCTGTGCGGCCATCGCGAAGCAAGTTCGGCGGTTATTCGTGCAGGTCGCGAGTCGCCATCAGGTCACCGCGGCCCTTCCTCCACTTGGCGAAGGCGGGCGATGAGGTCGGCGAATGCCTCGGATGTCTTCGTTTCGGCATCGACCTGAAAAGCCGTGCGCAAGCCACCGGTCAGGCTTTCGATGATCCGTTTGCTCGCGGGACGATGGCGTCCCGTTCCTTCGCTGAGAAGGCCGAGACTGACTTGGTCCGAAACATCGGAAGGACCCTGAACCGACATCGTGTACACCCGCTCTCGCCGACGTTCGCGGAGGCTTGCGCGTCGTAGTGGGCTTCGGCAATCCGTGAGCGACCATCTCCCTGTTCACAGTGTACATTTATACAGATGTGATGCGCGGGAGCGACAGCCTCACGCGCGCTGCGGGCGAATCGCCTCTTCGATCTGGCTTGGATGCTCGAAGATCAGGTCCGGTTGTGCGGCAGCGAGGGCATCCCTTCGCGTATACCCCCAGGATACTGCCCCGAAATCGCAGATCGCCGCCTTCGCGGCGTCGTGATCCCGCAATTCGTCGCCGATATAGATGACACGTCCGGTCGATCCGGCTTCTCGCATCACCGCCTTCAACCGTTTGGCCTTGCCGAACATCGACGCGCCGCAGGCATAGTGGCAGAAGCGGGCGGCGCACGGCCCCAACACGTGGCGGACATTGGCCTCACTGTTCGAGCTGACGATCGCGAGCGTGATGCCGGCCTCATCGAGAGCCCGGAGCATCTCGCTTGTGCCGGGAAACAGCATGATCGCATCGATGTCACGAGCCGCGAGATCGTGCATGTGCCGGGTGATGAAGGGCAGCTTCCATGTCGAGACACCGAGTTCTCGGATGAGGGCGCGGGCTGAGAGGCCACGGAGTACATCGGTCTCGTCCGGCGCTATCTGTCGGAAGCGATAGCGACGAGCGACGTCGTTGATGACGCTGCAGAACCAGGGAAACGTATCGGCCAGCGTTCCATCGAAATCGAAGATGGCGAGCTGGTAGGGCTCGTACCTCATGGCCGAGAACGAACTGAGCGCCAGGCACTCGATGACATCGGCAGGCCGGCGAGCATATCCCAAGGAATCATCGGACAGGCACCCTGGGCGATCCCGACACGCCGCGCGAGTGACGATGTGCCTACCCGGTCCGAAGCACGATGCAATCCCGCTGCAGGTCGACAATCGCGACGACGCATTCATCTCCTCCGTATGGTCTTCACGACATCGACGAAACGGCGTCGGCCCGAGGGGTGGTATCACCCCCCGGGCCGATCTTTCGAACGTGAAGCAGTGTCCGGTTCCTCACCGGCGACCTTGGCCGATCAAGCCGCTTTCGACTCGGTGAGAGTCGGATAATCGACGTAGCCCTCAGGTCCCTGGCTGTACCAAGTCGCCTGAACGTCCTTGTTGAGCGGCGCGTCCGCCGCGATGCGCTCCGGCAGATCCGGGTTGGCGATGAACGGCCGGCCGAAGGCGATGGCGTCGGCCTTGCCCTCGGCGAGAGCGCCCTCGGCGGCGGCTGGGTCGTAATCGGAATTGAGGATCAGCGGGCCGCCGAAAGCCTGTTTGATAACGGGCGCGACCGGGGGGTGGTTCGGCTTGCCGAAGGTGCCGTTCGGACCGGGCTCGCGCAATTCGAGGAAGGCGATGCCGATCTTGCCGAGAGCGGCAGCGGCGGCACCGAACAAGGCATCTGGATTCGAATCGTCTACGCCCTGGATCAAGCCGTTCGGCGACAGTCGGACACCGGTGCGATCCTTACCGATGGCATCGGACACGGTCTGGGTGATCTCCGTCAGAAGACGGATCCGGTTCTCGACGGAGCCACCGTAGCGGTCGTCGCGGTGGTTGGTGTTGTCGCGCAGGAACTGGTCGATGAGGTAGCCATTCGCCGCGTGAATTTGCACGCCGTCGAAACCGGCGGCGATGGCGTTGCGAGCGGCACGGTCGTAGTCGGCCAAAAGACGCGGGATCTCCTCGATCGGCAGGGCTCGTGCCTCGGTGTAGGGCTGCTTGCCCTCATAGGTATGGGCCTGATCCGGCGCGGTGGTCGCGGATGAGGAGATCGGGGCCTTGCCGCCGTTGAGGCTCGGATGGACGATGCGGCCCATATGCCAGAGCTGGCAGACGATTTTGCCGCCCGCCTTGTGCACCGCCTCGACGATGGGTTTCCAGGCCTCGACCTGCTCGTCAGACCAGATGCCCGGTGCGTAGGGCCAGCCGAGACCTTCCTGGCTGATGCCGGTGGCCTCGGTGAGAATCACGCCGGCACCAGCGCGCTGGGCATAATACTCGACCATGATCGGGGTCGGCACATGAGCCCTGGTGGCACGGCCGCGCGTGAGCGGAGCCATGAAGATGCGGTTCTTGGCGTCGATCGCGCCGATACGGATCGGATCGTTCAGTGAAGGCATGAAGCTCTTTCTCGGCGGTGATACGGGCATGGCGGCGCGACCATCCCGGCCACGTCGTCGATGCCCGTAGTTAAGTCCCGCACGGATGAGCGTCAGGGGCACAGCGAGATGGTGCGGCACCGCCTGTGCGGCGCCGCACGCGTGAGTTTTATATTGGCTGCGTCCTACGCCCCGATCCGCTCGCACTCGTCCTTGCTCGGAACTCTCCGCAGACCCTTCTCCCACTAGGCTCGGGACTCATAACCAGTAGCTGACGGTAGCGGCGATGCAGACGGCAGCCAGGTAGTTGGTGGCCGACCGGTCGTATCGCGTGGCGATGCGGCGGAAGTCCTTGAGGCGTCCGAACATGCGCTCGATGGCGTTGCGGCCCTTGTACAGGACGGGGGAGAAGCACGGCTTCCATCGCCGGTTGGACTTGGGCGGGATGTTGGGTGCCGCTCCCGTCGCCTCGATCTGACGACGGATGGCGTCGCTGTCGTAGCCCTTGTCGGCCAGCATGATCCGGCACGCCGGCGCGCGCTCCAGGAGTTGCGCTCCCGCCTTGCAGTCCGCCACCTGTCCGCCCGTCAGCAGGAAGGCGAGCGGGCGGCAGAACCGGTCGGTGAGGGCGTGGATCTTGGTGGTGCGTCCACCCCGCGAGCGGCCGATGGCTTGGCTTTGCTCCCCCCCTTTCCACCGGAGGCGCAGCGATGCGCCTTCACGGCCGAGGAGTCGATCAGCACCTGGGAAGGTGGCCCACCTGCACGGGCCAGGGTCTCGAACAGATCACCCCAGACCCCCTTGGCCGCCCAACGCACGAAGCGATTGTAGAGGGTCTTCTTCGGGCCGTAGATTTCCCGCGGGGCATCCGTCCAACGCCCACCTGACTTCAACACGTGGATGATCCCGCTGATCACGCGTCGGTCGTCGACACGCTCCTTGCCCCGGGTGTCTGTCGGCAGGTGCGGAGCGATCTTCGCAAACTGCTCGTCGGTCAACCAAAACTCGGCCATCGGCGCCTCCTTCACCTGGAAGGAATCACAGACACGCCCGCCAAGCCAAATTTATGGGTCTAGAGCATTTTCGGTTTAATCTGGTTCGTATCCTGCGGCGGCGAAGAAGTTGGCGCACTCGTCAGGTGTGACGGTGTCGACGAGGCGTCCGATGGCCGACCACAAACCCTCGACGG